>JACWAJ010000023.1 GCA_014874355.1 bacterium
GAGCGCACCGCCATCGATTACTCTGTGCCCGCGACTACGTTTACCGACACCATCACCTACACCGTTGCGCCGAATTACACCTGAGATTGAGAGCACAGTCCGCTATTCGCGGGGTAGCCGGCCGTGAGGTGGCTGCGAGCCGGCCTCGCTGTGACCGTGATCGCTTTGGTGATGGTGCCGCTGGGGGTGTTGGCGGCATCATCAGCAAAGCCTGGTGACGGGCCGCCTCGTTCACTGGCGGTTTCGGTTCCGTCTGATCCAGTCACTCTCGGTTCCGGCGAGAACGCGAAGATACAGATACGGATCGTCGATCCGGGATCCACGCCGGTCACGGTAACGGTGAGGGGCGAGGGAATCGATTTGGGCGACGACGGAACGGTTCATTTCACTGGTGAACCGGATCCAAAATGGCAGGGGAAAGTTGACTTTCCGCCTGGTGATCTCATGGTGCCGGCCATGGGTTTTGTCAACGTCCCCATCACTGTCCGCATGCCCGCCTCAATCCCTCCCGACCTCTATTACATCGGGTTTGTGGTGCGCCCGGTCGTAATGGCCACGGGCATCACGGTTGTCAACCAGATCGGTGCGTTCATCACGATCGATGTGCCCGGTCCACGTGTCCGGAATCTCTCGGGTGAGTTGAAGGTTCCCGCTGCGGCTCTGAGTGTCTCCGGTTTCAACACCAGCCTGGTAATCGGGAATCAGGTCACCGCCGACCTGACCGTACGCAATATTGGGCAGGCGGCTGTGTTGTTCTGGGGTGAGACCGCTGCCAATGCGTTTGGCGACAGTACGGTGACCCCGCGGCGCATCGACAAGTCGCTCCTCCCTATTGGCCGTCAACGCTCGTTGCGGATCAGCGCCCGGTCGGTGTGGCCGATAGATCTGATTACGGTGAGGGTCACCTTGACCTATCCCGGCAAGACCGAGTCCGCCACCAAACAGATTGTGGTCACCAGACACATACTGGTGGTCAATCCCTGGGTGATTGTTGCCGTTTGCGGGCTTACTGTTGTGTTCGTACTCTGGCGGCTGCGTGTCAGGCGCCGGCGATCGGCGGCGCGGTCCAAATCTGGCACGTTGGACCGAAAGTCAGATTTTGGCTGAGGGAATACAGGGCATTGCCCATTTACCCACTTCTGTGGTACCTTGAGAATCGATCCTCCAAAATTCGTATGGTCGGCATCTCGTCGAAGGAGCAGCACGCATGATCGTTGCCACGGAAGACTTCCAGCCCGTCGCGGAAGTGACCGTCGACGATCGCGCACGCGTCCCGGTTGGCCGGGCCGGCGCGCACAAACACGACCGCTACGCCGTCTCCAGAAGTCAAGACGGTGCAATCCTCTTGACGCCGGTGGCCAGCATCCCCAAGCGAGAACTTCTCGTCTGGGAAAATGCCGAGCTGCGCGCATCCCTGTTCCGAGGGCTGGCCGAGGTCGCTGAGGGCAAGGCTATACGCCTCGATTGGGTGACTGACGACGAGTGAGTGCCCCGCCGTTTACCCTGCTGTATACCCCCGAGGCAAAGAGTGTTCTTCTCGCCCTCCAGCATGGGCCACACGCGGACAAGGGCAAGCTCCACAAGACACGCAAGGCATTGCGCTTGCTTGCCGGCGAAGGTCCAAGCTACCGAGGGTTCCAAACTCACCGGTACCAATCGGTTCCTGGGCCTGGCGGCAAGCCGCTGTGGGAGTCGTACATAGAGAACCAAACCCCATCGGCCTGGCGAATGTGGTGGATCTACGGTCCCGGCGAGGCCGACATCACCATTGTCACTTTCGGGCCGCACCTTTGACGTGATCAGGGTTACTTCCCCCCTGTAGCATTTCGATCATCCGAATCAGCGGTCGTGATCTGCATGAACAAACGTCTGTATCCTTCCCACACCATTCTTTTACCTCACCTGGGCACATCGTGACGGATGGCCGGAAAACCATATGCTGGACTACTCGAGCATGCAGTCGGCGATCACCGATGGCTATCTCGCCATTGCAGATGAACAAAATGCCGCCGTGGCACCAGTGGGAGTGGCCTGGCAAACATTGTCGAGCCGGGAAGCCAGTCCCTCACTCTGGCAAGCCGATGGCAGTCACCCCACCACCGAGGGAACGTACCTGGCGGCCTGCGTCTTCTATGCTGCCATATTCCGGCAGAGTCCCAAGGGGCTCTCATATCACGCAGACCTGTCTGACAAGGAAGTCGCAACCGTGCAGGACATAGACTCCAGCACGGTCCTGGGCGACCCGTCAAGGTGGGGATTAGGTTGAGAACCGCCGCTCCGCACGATGCAACGTTGCGATTACCAAGGTTGCGAGTGCGTGGTACTTACCCCCAGCCCAATCCTCGATAATCCAGACCCATGACGCTTTCGGCCGATGAGGTTGCCTATGTCGCGATGCTTGCACGCATCGGGCTTGATGAAGCCGAGATGGAGGAGCTGCGGGGTCAACTCGATGCCATCCTGGCTCATGTTTCCCAGTTGCAGCAGGTGGACACATCCCATCTGCTGCCCACGGCGCAGGTGGGGCATCTGGCAGATGTCTGGCGAAGGGACGAGCCTCGCGATTCTCTGCCGCCGGAGCGTGCGCTGGCCAATGCGCCGCAGCGCGATGGGGACTACTTCACGGTGGGGGCGATTCAGGAATGAGCGCGTCGCAGCTCACCATCACGCAGCAGGCGGCGGCTCTCCGCTCCCGGGAGGTGTCCGCCGTCGAACTGGCCGGAGCCGCACTCGCTCATGTCGAGGCCCACGACAGCCGGCTCAACGCGTATCTGACGGTTACCGCGGACGCTGCCCGGCAGCAGGCGGCAGCGGCGGATAGGCGGTTGCGGGAGGACGGGGCGTCAGCGTCGCCGCTCTGTGGCGTGCCGGTGGCCATCAAGGACGTCCTCTGCATCGACGGTGTGGAGACCACGGCCGGCTCCAAGATCCTCAAGGGTTTCGTGCCGCCCTATACGGCCACTTCTGTGCAACGGCTGCTCGACGCCGGAGCGGTCGTGGTGGGGAAGACCAACTGCGACGAGTTCGCTATGGGATCGTCCAACGAGAACTCGGCCTACGGTCCGGCCGGCAATCCCTGGGATGTCGAACGTGTGCCGGGTGGTTCCAGTGGCGGCAGCGCCGCGGCGGTGGCATCGGGCGGCGTCGCCTACTCGCTGGGTAGCGACACCGGCGGGTCGATCCGCCAGCCGGCGGCGCTCTGTGGTGTGGCCGGCTTCAAGCCCACCTACGGTCGCGTCTCCCGCTACGGTCTCATTGCGTTTGCGTCATCGCTGGATCAGGTCGGGCCCTTCGCCCACAGCGTCAGGGATTGCGCCACGGTCTTCGCCACGATCGGCGGTCACGATCCGCTCGACTCCACCAGCGAAGCCTCTCCCGTAGAAGATCCACTTGCAAGTCTCGATGCCGGAGTGAGGGGCATGCGCTTTGGCGTGCCCAAAGAGTATTTCGGCGCCGGGGTCGAGCCGGGGGTTCGTGATCGGGTCGAGGCGGCCATGCGCGTGATCGAGTCGCTCGGAGGCAGCCTGGAAGAGGTTTCACTGCCGAGCACCGACGTGGCGCTGTCGACGTACTACATCATCGCGCCGGCGGAGTGTTCGTCGAACCTGGCGCGGATGGACGGGGTGCGCTTCGGCCATCGTGTGGACGCGAGTTCGCTCACGGATATGTATCTGCGCACACGCGACGAGGGTTTCGGCCCCGAGGTCAAGCGCCGGATCATGCTCGGCAACTACGCGCTTTCGAGCGGTTACTACGACGCCTACTACAAGAAGGCGCAACAGGTGCGAACGCTGGTGGCGCGGGAGTTCGAATCCGTGTTCACCAAGGTGGATGCCCTGGTGTGCCCGACGTCACCAATAGTGGCGTTCCGCCGGGGCGAGCGCAGCGATCCGCTGGCGATGTATGCCTGCGACACGATGACGATCCCCGTCAATCTGGCCGGGCTGCCGGGGATCTCGGTGCCGTGCGGATTCGTCGACTCGTTGCCGGTCGGCCTTCAGTTCATCGCGCCCCGGCTCGAGGACGCGAAGTTGCTGCGGGTCGCATACGCCTACGAACAGGCGACCGAGTGGCACGAAATGCACGCGCCCATGGTGGAGGCGACGGCGTGATTCAGGTGGAAGAGCAACTTGACGCGGTCCTTGCTCGTTACCAGGCGGTCATCGGGCTGGAGGTCCACGCCCAACTGCTGACGCGGAGCAAGATGTTCTGCGCGTGCAGCGCCGGCTACCATGACGCGCCGCCCAATTCACATACGTGTCCGGTATGTCTGGCTCTGCCCGGGGTGCTTCCGGTAATCAACCGTCAGGCGGTGGAGTACACGATTCTCACTGCGCTGGCGCTCGACTGCGAGATTCCCGAGTTCAGCAAGTTCGATCGCAAGAATTACTTCTATCCCGATCTGCCCAAGGGCTATCAGATTTCGCAGTTCGACTTGCCCCTGTCGCTGAACGGACATCTCGATGTTCTGGTAGGCGACGAGGTGGTACGTGCCGGCATCACCCGCGTGCATCTCGAAGAGGACACGGGCACAATGCACCATGCCGGCGATGTGCTGCAGAGTGCCACCTCTTCGGTGGTCAACCTGAATCGCTGTGGCGTTCCGCTGATGGAAATCGTCGGGGAGCCCGATCTGCATACGCCCGAGCAGGCGCGTGAATACCTGCAGCGGCTGCGCCAGGTGCTCGTCTACATCGGTGTCAACGACGGCAACCTGGAGCGCGGCTCGTTTCGTTGCGATGCCAACGTCTCCCTGCAACAACCCGGTGCCTTAGGGTTCGGAACCAAGGTCGAGGTCAAGAACATGAACAGCTTCCGGGCTGTGCAGAAGGCGTTGGAGAGCGAGATCCTGCGCCAGGCGGACATGTTGGACCGTGGTGAACGCATCGTCCAGGAAACGCGCGGCTGGGTCGAGGCGCACGGCACCACGATTTCGCAACGCAGTAAGGAAGGCGCTTCGGATTACAAGTACTTCCCCGAGCCCGACCTGCCGCCGATGCATATCACCCGCGACATGGTCGAACGGATCCGCGCCGAGCTCCCCGAACTTCCAGAGGCCAAGCGGCGGCGGTTTGAGACGCAGTACGGGCTTTCGGCATACGAGGCCTCGGTGGTCACGCAGACCCAAGATGACGCCGGCACATTCGAGACCCTGGCTTCGGGAGTTGATGCCAAGATTGCCGTCAACTGGTTCATGGGCGATGTTGCGCGGCTTGCCAATATCACTGGTGTGAAGCTGCAAGACAGTGGGCTGGGTGTGAAGGGGCTGGTCGCATTGCTGAAACTCGTTGCGGCTGGGACCATCAACGGCTCCATCGCCAAGGGACTGCTCGATGAGTTGTATGCGACAGGTGGCGATGCGGTCCAACTGGTGCAGGAACGTGGTCTTGGCCAGGTGAGCGATGCCGGCGAACTGGGAACCATCCTCGACGAGGTCATCGCCAGCAACCCCAATGCCGTCAATGATTTTCGCGGTGGGAAGGAGGCGGCGCTGCAGTCGCTGATGGGCCAGGTGATGAAGGCGACTCGTGGCAGGGCCGACGCCAAGCTCGTCAACACGTTGCTGCGTGAAAGGCTCGGCTGACGCGGCGGTTTCCGCCCCGAAGCCACAACCAGGACAGCAGGTCACAGTCGAACTCGGGCCCATGGTCCACGGTGGTGTTTGCCTGGCGCATCTGGATGGTGGCACCACGCTTTTCGTTGATGGCGGTATCCCTGGCGAACGGGCTCAGGTGGAACTCAGCTACCGCAAACGAACCGTCTGGTTCGGCAAGGTCGTAGGCGTGGATCAGCCCTCATCGCATCGAGTGGCGGCGCCATGTCCCTACGTTGGCACCTGCGGCGGCTGTCAACTTCAGCACGTTTCGTACGAGCATCATCTGGAGTTGAAACGAGGCATCGTGGAAGATGCCATGCGCCGTCAGCACGTGCCGCTGCCAGACGAGATTTATGTCCACGGTATGGAAGATCCGTGGCGCTACCGTTGGCGGGGTGAGTTCCACGTGGTTCCCGGCCCGAATGGGGCCAAAGACGCTGGCCTGGGTTTCAACCGCGTGCGTAGCTGGCGACCCGTTGCGGTCGACGACTGCCTTATTCACCATCGAACGATTTCCGCGGCACTGCCGTCGTTGCTGGAAGCGGTGCATCGCGGCGGCGACGACCGGTTGACATCTCTCCACCTGACGGTCGGTGAGGGCGGTGACGAGTTGATGGTCCGCGCCAAACCCCAGAAGATGCTCGATGGCGACGCCGTCGATTCGGTGGCGATGGAACACGGACTTCGCTGGCTTCGGGACTCCACAACGCTGCACTGGCGCGGCTTCAGCTACCGCGTCACCCCGGACACGTTCATCCAGGTCAACTGGAGTTCGCTGGATACCCTCTACGGCATTGTGCTCGACCGCCTGGGCGACGTATCCGGCAAACGCATAGTCGACGGCTATGCGGGGATTGGCGTGGTGAGTTGTGTCATCGCCCGGCATGCTGCCGAGGTAATCTGTATCGAGAACAATCCGGCGTCGTGCCGGATGGGAATGTTGAATGCGCGCCTCAACGAAGTCGACGACCGGCTCCGATATGTCGTTGCTCCCGTCGAGGAGGCGCTTCCCGGCGTTTTCGCCGGATCGAAGGTCGATGCGCTTGTCCTCGATCCTGCCCGGGCCGGCTGTGAATCTGAGGTATGCGGTTTCCTGGCACTGGCGGGGCCAAAGCAGATCGTCTACGTCTCCTGCGATCCGGCAACACTGGCGCGGGATCTGCGGGTACTGGTTTCCTCGTGGCCCTATATCATCGAGACGATGGATATCGTCGACATATTCCCCCACACCCACCATGTTGAGTGTGTGGTGGCATTGAGGCGGATTCCATGAGGCGCAGGCTGGTGATCGCCCTGCTGGTGGTCGCGGCCTTGCTGGTGGGTGCGGTGTGCGGCAGCATGGCGGTGACGATCACCCGTAGCTCCGCATACTCGAAGGCGGCGGTCGGTCTGCAGGCGACCTGGGACAAAGACCAGCGCGACGGCGTTCCCGTTGCGGGTATCAAGCCGCTTCGAGCGGAGTTGGATGCCAAGGGCCCGCATGGCAAGTGGTGGTCGATCGAATGGCTGCACTCAGACGGCTTGGCGTTCATCGACGAACTGCAACACAAGACCGATTCAGTCTGGACGGCCGCCATGGCCGGCGCGCAGCAGCGGGCGCAGGCCGCCATCGACGAGTGGACCGCCTTTGTGCAAAAGCAGGATTCCTGGATTGCCGCCGATGCCAAGCTATCTGCCCGGGGATGGCCGGCTCAACTGAAAGCGGCGGCGACGCCCGCGCAGCTCAACGCCTTGACCGCGAAATGGCAGACGGCGACCAAGCAGCAGCGTCAGACAGTGCAAGCCGCCCAGCAGGCGAAACTCGCCGAGGAACTGGCGGCCGCTGGCGGCCCGGATGCGGTCCTGGCCACAGCCAAGCATCTTGTCGGGGTGGCGGATGCCGTCAACCTGGACGACCAGGGTGTAGCCACTCTCGCGGCCCAACTTCAAGCTGAACTTGCCAGTGGCGCCGATGCCACCGAGACCGCGAAACAACTGCTCGCAGCGGTCAACAGCCTGCAGGCGGTCGTCAACCTCAATGACCAGGTCGCCGCCGCAGTGCGTCCGTTGATGTATGCGGTGGACCAGGCGCTGGCCGTGGGCACGCCCAATGCCGGACCGCTCAATTCGCAATACCAGGCGGTGCAAGCCGCTTTTGCCGCGGCACGTACTGGGGATCAACTCAATACCGTGTCAGCGCAGATAGTCGCGCTGCAAACCGCCGTCAACAATGAACTGTCGGCCAATCAGTGCGGCCATCCGGTTGGTGCGGGCAAGGTGATCACGGTTTCGCTCTCGCTTCAGGAGATGGTCTTTTACGAGAACGGCTGTGTGGCGCAGGCCACGCCGGTTTCCACCGGACGTCCGGAGTTGCGCACCCCGGCGGGGAATTTCAGCATTTTCTACAAGACATCGCCGTTCAGGTTCATTTCACCGTGGCCACCCAGCTCCCCCTACTACTACTATCCCAGTAACGTCAGTTGGGTCATGGAGTTCGCCGCCGACGGCTACTTCATCCATGACGCGCCGTGGGAGGCCGAGAGCGATTACGGGCCGGGGAGCGAGGACAATCTGGCCGCCGCCAGCCACGGGTGCATCCACGTCCCGACGGCGGTGATGGGTTGGGCGTACTCGTGGACTCCCATGGGAACACCGGTGATCATCAACTAATCAGGAAGGCGTATGGGCGTGGTGCAAATGGCTGTGCTCACGTGCTTTCTGAACTGACTCTCGTGTGATCCCGAAGAGCAGACCGTTGCCAGGTGGGTCAGGAACACTTGTGCTAGTATTTGAGGTGCGGCTGTAGTCGTGCGCCAGCACCAAAGGCCATGAAGATGAGTATGCGTAGGACCGTCCGCCAGCCCCGGTCTCAGGGCGGGCAGGTGCTGGTCGTCTTCGCGTTGACGGCAACGCTGTTGCTTGGCTTTGCCGCGCTTGCGATCGATTTGAGCGTTGGCACTCAGAATCGCCGCGTCAGTCAGAATGTCACAGACGCCGGTGCGTTGGCGGGTGTGCGCGACTTTGGTTCATTTCCTACTTTGGCCCAGGAGACCCAGGCCGCCAACGACGCGCTTGTTGCAGTGGGTCGGAATTATGGCTGGCCCGATGGCTGGCAGGGGACGTTGGCCGTCGCCTCTGGTTTAGGGCCGTGGACTTACACGGCTGCGTATGCAGGGGTCACGGTGCAGACGGTTTCGCCCGCCGTCGATACCCCCAGCGGCTCCTTTTGTTATCTCAACAAGAATTGCCTCGAAGTGACGGTCACGCAATCCATACGCAATTCTTTTGGTGCCTATGTGGGGGGCCAGAACACGACGGTATCGGCGCATTCGATTGCCTATCACTCGGGTTCTGGCGGTCCCTCGAACTGGGCGCTCTATTCCAACACGTCCGTGTCGAGCGGAAATTCGTCAGAAAGTATTGTCGGAGACGTATATGTGGGAGCGCAGTATCTTCCGCAGAGTAACGGGCAGGCGTGTCTTGGAGCTTTCTACCTTCCCGGTGAAACCAACAGCACCGCACATCATGGTCACATCACCTTTGGCGCTCCGCAGTCTCCGCCGGGGCAGAGCCTGGAAACCGTCGGTTATGGGCAGGCCTCGCCATGCACCGGACACGGCGCCATCCAGGCCCAGGCGCCGTCGGGAGATTGCCCTGCCGGCGCTTCGTGGTACACCAACGGCAGCGCCAGCATCTGCCTGGTGAGTCCGGCTCCGTTCGAACCGCAGATTGCAGCGCCGGCTATCACCGGTATCGCCCCCTGTGGGGGGACGATTGCCGCCGGCCATGCTGCGGGAGTATTCGAACTTGCGGCCGGTTGTACGCTAACGCTCGATTTCACCAATGGCGACATCCATTGCGTCTCGTTGGTGCTGGACAACGGAACCCCGAGTGCTCCGACAACCGTTGGGGTGAGTAACAAGAAGGCCAGTGTTTCGATTACGTCGTATGGCAGTAGTGGCTGCCCGGGTTACGGCACCAGCACCCAACTCAGCCTCAACCGCAATTTCCTTTGGGCCGCGATCGGCAGTTCCCACGTTGCCTTCCAGAATTCTTCCAACGGCTGCGGCAGCATTACTGCCGTGACCGGCTCGCTCTATCTTCCAAGTGGTTCTGTCTCGTTCTCGACCAATCAGTCTCTCGAAATCACCGGCCAGGCATTCGTGAATTCCTGGAATGTGCAGTCGGGCAATCACCCCAATCCGATCGTGACGTATAGCGCGGACAACGCCGTACTGCTACCTGAGGTCGAGCGTTTGGCGGGGTAGGCGCTATCGTCAAAAAGCCCGTGCAGGAGACCATTCTCCGGCACGGACCTTGCTAAAGACGGTGAGGGCTCAGGCGTTCCAGCGCTGCAGATGGGCTATGCCGGCAATCACCTCCTGGCGCATTGGTTCGGGCATGGCCTGGAACTCGGGTATGCCGTCGAGCCGCGCCTGCATCTGTGCGAGCGTCAGGTTCGGTTGCGTGAACGCACCGTTCATGTAGCAATGACTGCAGTAGTCGCTGCTGTGCGAGCCGTCGATTTCGGTGCCGCCAGCTGCTTCGTCCATCATCAGCGGCATGCCACAACTCTGGCAGAAGGGTCCTGGGGGCATTTCCATAGCGGTTTGTCTCCCTGTGCCGGTCTTCGAGCCAGTCCGAATGATCGGGCTGAGCATAGCAAGGTTGGGGTGGGGTGGTGTTGGGTCTGTAACGAAGCCGTCAGGTTGGAAGAGATAGTAGTGTTCGGAGCATGTTGGCGTTTCGATTGCGAATGACGAGTGTCCGGATGAACCGGCGGTTCAGGCGCGTTGCGGTTCTTGTTCTGGCCCTTACCTCGGTTGCGTGGTCGTTTCCGGCCGACGGCCACATCGTCAAGCCGCATGCCGACGTTGGATTCAGTTTCGTGCCGCAACATGCCCAGAACCAGGGCATCGATCCCGCAGTGGCGCTGAAGCGGCTTATCGAGCAGTTGAGGCCGGACGTCATCCGGTTGCCCGTCTATTGGTCTGAGGCAGAGGTGACACGCGGTACGTTCGACTACTCGAGCGTTGATTCCGAACTTGCGGTCATAGCCGAATGGAATGCCTCGCACTCTACCACCCGGACGATTCGGGTAATCCTCGTGGTGGGGGTCCGCAATCTGGGCTATCCCGAGGTATTTGTGCCTGATTGGGCTTTTCACGAGTATGGTGGGGTGGCCAGTGATCTGGCGGCCACCCCTGAATACCGTGCATATGTTGTCGAGACCGTCGAAAGGTATGAACGAATACCCAATCTCATGGCATGGCAGGTCGAGAACGAGCCGCTGGACGATGTTCCCGCTGTGAACGTGGGCGTAGCTCCGGTGGTCGATGTGTCTTTGGTGCTGTCGACCCGCGACCTGGTCCATGAACTCGACTCGAAGCATTCTGTCGTGTTGACAACGTACGACTCGGCGACGCTCGACCTGGACATGCGAGCGATCGAGGATCCGACCAATCAAACGCAGCCTGCCCCGGCGGGGCATCCGTCGGCCATCCTGGCGCATGGGGACATCGTGGGGCTGGACGCCTATGTCATCACCAGCGATGCGGATGCGGCGAGTGTGCCGGCGGAAAAGCGCATCGACTGGAAGGCGGTTGAGATGCAGTACTGGTCGCAACGGGCCCATGCGGTGGGGAAACCCTTCTGGATAACCGAGATGCAGGCCGAACCGTTCTCCGATACCACGTTTGGATTCCAACCCAGCTATGTCATTGCCGAGGCCCACGAATTTCGTGACAGCAGCCCGTCGCTGGTGCTGCTGTGGGGAATGGGAACCTGGCTGAAGTCACCGGCTTGGATGTCGGCCGCGCAGCAGGCGATGCAGATCCTGCGGAGTTAGGGCTTGCCCTTATAGGAACTCTTGCGGTTCCACCAGTGGCGCCGGCGAGCCGCCTCGGTGGCGTTCCGCTGGACGTTCTGCAGCAGAAGCGTCTGCTGGTGGATAACGCTGATCAATTCGCACTCCCGCGCCCAGGATTCCTTCTGCAGAAGCCGGTACGCACGTCTCTCATTGGAGGCCTGTGAGCGCCAGGCCCACGCTTGGGACTCGAGCGAGTCGATGTGGGCGTCCTTGGCGGCGAGGACGGCGCGCATGGTCTCGACTTCATGAGACTTATCCGTCCGAACGCCGATGAGTTCGACCTGTCGCTGGTCGGTCTGCTCGCGGGCAATATTCAGGGCCATGTTGGCGACCTCCTGGGGTGGGACGTGGATTGAGACGGGTGTCGCTGGAACAAGCATACAGCGGTGTCGAAAAGCTGTGGGTATGGATTGGGCCGAATTCGCGGCCTGCCGGCCGTCTTAGGCCCGGCGCCGCGCCATCGCCCGGATGAACATCTGCCAGCATGCCATCGGCGGGGTGTAGGTCAGCACCTCGTTGGCCAAGCAGGCTGCTTTGGCCATTTGCAGGGGGGGGACGACATATCCGGGCTTCCGGACCGCCGCCAGCCATTCCTTGCTGGAATAGATGACCGAATCGGTGGGATCGTCCTTGTCGTCGGCGGGGTTCTGGTGTACCCACAGCCGCAAGTGCTGCACGGCTTCGAACAGGGGTTTGGTCTCATTGTTCATGGGGCGCCGGACGTCCATGGCCGCGAGGCCGGCCACACGGCCCAGCGCCTCGCACTCGTTGGCGAAGACGATTGTGGCCGCGCTGACGCGCAGGCTGTTCCAGTCGAGTTTGGTGGGCACAACGATGCGCTCGGCGGCGGTGAAGGGCCCCTGGAGCGCATCTTCCACCGGCTGACAGTCGAGGAGGATGAAGTCGGCCTTTTCCATGACGGGTTCCAATGTCTGCCTCAAGATCGTGGCGGCGACACCGCTGGGTCCGAGATCGGGACTGGCGGGGACTGACCACACATTCTCCAGCCGGCTCTGAACCAGAGCGTCGACCAGGCGGGCACGATGCTCGCCCCGTCCAAACAGCACCTGCGCGATTGCAGGGTGGGTGGGGTCGTGGGTGATGCCAAGCGACGGTGCGATGCCGGCGGACGGATCGAGGTCGAGGGCTATGACCCGCTTGCCCTGTTTTGACCATGCTTGGCACAAGGCCAGGGAGAGGCTTGTCTTGCCAACCCCCCCCTTGGTGTTGGCTACAGCGATAATTCGAGCTGTCATGGCGTGTCACATCCCGAAATGGATTCTCGATACGGTGCCCTCATCTAGGGGCATCATATGTCACATTGGCGCGAGCCGGCGGATCTGATGAATCAACTCACAAACGGACGGACATTTCCCGATGACGTGGTCTATTTGATCATGGCCGTCGCGATTGTCGCCGTGATCGGCTGGCTTTGTGGGTGGAGAGAACGTCGCCGTCTGGCAGGGCTGGTCACCAAGGCGCTGACTGTCGCGCGGCACAATGCGCGCGCCACTATGGTCGTAATGACGATCGACGAGAAGATGGTGCTGCGGCGGCTGCACGAGGGCCGTCCGGTAACAGTGACTGACATTGCCAAGCAGATCGAACATGCGGACCAGGGGACGCTGTCGGAATACGAGGATCCTGACATCGCTTGAGCTTGACCAGCCCATCAAGTCGTATGGATCCAGGCTAAACGCCTATTCAATCGTCCGGGGAAGCATGCTGGGCTGACGTCGGTGGCGACGGACCGAATATGCGATGTTCTCGAGTTCCACCCAGGACTTGAGCACAATGGCCGTGGCCTCGATGCGCGTTCGCTGCGTCTCACGTTCCATCAGGGCCACCAGCTTGGCGGACTGGCGGATCGACCATGCCTGAGATGGGTCGTGCCGCATGCCTGAGACAAATTGGCTTTGCCGGACCCCCCAGCCTCTACTTGGGCTTGGTGGGGCAGGGGTCTCCGGTTGGGCCGGTGTTGCCGGCTCGCGTGTGGTTTGCCCTTCGCCGGCTGCGAGGGGCGTTTGTCTACTTGGCCCAGGCGGCTGCTCGGCTGCGAAGGGGTCCATTTCGGGAGGCAGCGTATCGATGCCCTTGGCCAGAAACTCATCGAGCTCGCCGGCGGCGGTGGCCATGGACGCGAGCAGTTCGCTGGGGTCTGCGAGCATGTCGAGTTCCAGCGAATCGACGGCGTGTTCTTCGTCCTGGGTGAGGTCGGCATAGTCGTAGAGATCGCGGCGGAGTTTGACTGCGATCTTGGCGGCTGCGGC
Organism: bacterium; assembly: GCA_014874355.1. Lineage (GTDB taxonomy): Bacteria > Chloroflexota > Dormibacteria > Aeolococcales > Aeolococcaceae > JACWAJ01. The sequence continues at coordinate 13,715 of JACWAJ010000023.1, forward strand.
CGGGATTGATTCGAGTGCTTGCTCAATGACTTTGAGCAGCTCGCCTTCCGTAATGGGCCCGCGGGCCGCGGCCGCGTCCAGGAGGTGGTTGAGGCGGTCGGCGAGCATCTCCCCCTGGTCTGCCATCTCCGCGGCGCATGTGTTCTGCCAGGCCCATCGCAGCCGGCGGAAGGTCGGCAATGCGGTTTGAACGGCACTCATGCAAGTCGATATACCACCTATTGGGTGAATGGGGAACTGGAGATAACATCAAAGTCTGCTACGACGTGGTGATGATTTGGGCACACGCTGGCGTATAGGGCATATTGGTTTTACTGATACATGGGCGTTGGAGCGCCGAGGCGGACAAATTTGTTCGGGTTCGAACAGGTGGGACGGAGGCGGCCGCGACGGAGTGGTGGCCAGTCAATGGTTGAGTTCGCCCTGGTGGCGCTGGTGGCCTTCCTCCTTCTGATCGGGGCTGTCGTGATCGCGTTGATCGTCACCACTCAGATCCAGCTCAGCAACGCCGCTCGCGATGCGGCTCGGGCCGCGGCGATATGTGGCAGCGACACCCGGTCGTCGAGTACGACCGAACTGCCGGACAAGAGCGGGTTGTGTACGGTAGCCAACCTGAACACCTATATCACCCAGCAGGTGAGCCGGCTCCATGAGTGTGATGCCTGTTCCACCGTCACCGTCGTCGACAGTACCGGCGCGATCCAAGCCACAGGGGAGGGACCCCAGCCGGATTCGTCGGCGGTTGGATCCTGCAAGCGATCCGGCGCTACGAACACCCCCTATTCGGTCCATCTCAGGGTCGTCTATGCACAGCCGCTCTATGTACCCCTCATGGGATATTTCTTCGGTGACGGGGACAGCAACACACGCACTCTGACAGCCGATGTAGAGGCGACATGCGAACAGTAAGAAGCAGTGTTCGTCACGATGGCCAGTCGCTCGCCGAATTGGCGTTGCTGCTGCCCGTCCTCCTCTTGCTCGTTGCCGGCAGTGCCCAGTTCGGTTTCATTCTCTACACCAACATCACCGTGGATACGGCCGCTCGCGAGGGGGCACGGACGGCAGCGGCACTTCCCAATGGCTCTGGTGCTTACTTACACGGCGTGGCCACCGCGGGAACAACCTGCACCGTCACCGGCGGCGACAGTTCCACCAATCCCGTGTGCAACGCGGTGTCACAGGCGCACGGCATGCTGGCGGGGGCGTTTCACGTCACGATTGCTCCCGATATGCCGCAAGGCGGCAGCTACCCCGCGCCATGCGCGAACTCTGAGCCAGAGGACGGCTATGTCCGGGTGACCGTCACCTACTCGACACCCATCTTCGTCCCGTTACTCGACAGTATGCTGGCGACATCGGGATCGACCCGGACGGTGAGCGCCACCGTTGAGATGCGGGTCGAGCCGTGCGCCCTCACCGGATAGAGGGCAAGGCGCCGAGATGCAGGCAGCAAACCACTCTGCCGGAGGGGTGCTGACGGGGAACACTCCCGAAACGGAGCGAGCGTCATGCTCGACGCTAACAAGACCGGCGGAACCATCAATGCGGCCAACAGCCCGAGCCAGGGCTGCAACTCCAACACCGACCCCCAAGCGCTCAACGCCTTCTGGGCGGCGTCCTAGTCGGTGGTGACGATAACGGACAACGGTTCTGGGTGCTGCCCGAACTTCACCATCAATGGCAGCGTTTATGCGCCCAATGCGGGAAGCCAGGTCGTGACCAATTCGAACACCGCGATCTCGGTCAACGGTCAGGTGATCATCGGCACATGGACCGATTCGAGCGGCAACCACCCCGGGTCAATCGTCAACTTCGACTCGTCGCTCACGCCACCGATTGTCGAGGTGCTGAAGCTGGTCCAGTAGTACATCCACCTTTCACTTCGGGGAGCCGACCTTGCAGGTCATAATCTTAGCTCATGACACACATTCAATCGATCAGCGCCCTCGAGGTTCTCGACTCGCGGGGCAATCCCACCATCGAAGTCGAAGTTGAGCTGCAAGGCGGTGCATCCGGTCGCGCCCTTGTACCGAGTGGTTCCAGCACAGGGAGCCGGGAGGCGGTTGAACTTCGCGACGGCGACCCTCGCCGTTACGGGGGCAAGGGTGTCCTCAAGGCCCTCCGCAACGTCTTGGAGGTAATCGCGCCAGACGTCATCGGCATGGATGCCGCCGACCAGGTCGGTCTCGATGCGCGGCTGTGTGTGCTGGATGGAACCCCCAACAAGGCGCGACTTGGCGCCAACGCCATCCTCGGTGTCAGCCTGGCTGCCGCACGCGCGGTTGCCGAGGACTCCGGACTGCCGCTCTATCGCTACCTGGGTGGAGTTGGTGCTCAGGTGCTACCGGTCCCGATGTTCAATGTTCTGAATGGCGGGGCTCACGCACAAACTTCGGTGGACTGTCAGGAGTTCATGCTGGTACCGCTGGGCATGCCCACCTTTGCCGAGGCCCTACGTGCGGGTAGCGAATGCTTCCATGCGCTTCGAAGCGTTCTCAAGGAGCGCGGACATTCCACCGGCCAGGGAGACGAGGGCGGGTTCGCACCTCAGTTGAGCCACAACGAGGAGGCGATGGAGGTTCTGGTAGCCGCCATCGCCAAAGCCGGCTACAAGCCGGGGGAGGAAGTTGCCATAGCCCTCGACCCTGCGGCGTCGGAGTTCTATCGCGATGGCGCCTACCAGTTGAAGGGCGAGGGATTGACTCTGACGAGTTCTCAGTTGGTCGATTTGTGGGAGCGCTGGGTTGACAACTACCCGATCGTCTCCATCGAAGACGGCATGGCCGAGAACGATCAGGAGGGCTGGGCTCTCCTGACCGAGCGCCTCGGTAACCGCGTGCAGCTCGTTGGCGACGACAACTTCGTCACCAATGTGGCGCTGCTTCGCCAGGGTATCGAGGCCGGTATCGCCAACGCTCTTCTCGTCAAGGTGAACCAGATCGGCACGCTCAGCGAAACCCTCGACGCCATGTCCGTGGCCAAGGGGGCAGGGTATGCGTGCGTGGTCTCGCACCGGAGCGGCGAGACTGAGGACGTAACGATCGCCGATCTGGCGGTGGCCACCAACGCTGGCCAGATCAAGACGGGAGCACCGTCGCGCTCAGAGCGAGTCGCCAAGTACAACCGGCTGCTGCGCATCGAGAGTGAGCTGGGATCGAGTGGGCACTATGCCGGTCGTGAAGCCTTTTCGCGCGTGCGCCAGAGCCGCCCGGTTCCGGTAGAGGCAAAGTGAGCATGGCCGTGCTGAGGCTTGCCAGCGGCACCGACGTGCCGGTGAAAGTATCGGTGGCTGACGCCATTGCGGCGATTCGCAATGCGAAAGCCGCCGACGTCTTCATCGAATTTCCCGGGGAGGACGGGTCGATTCACCTCCGTCCGAGCGGGGTTCTCGCCATCGTCGACGATGCGCCTCACGGTCGTGCCGGCTTTCGCGTCGACAGCTCCGGGTGATGATGAGTCGCGGCAGCGCCGTCCGCCCGCGGCACAAACGCCGCGAAGACGGATCGCTTGGCGCGCCGAGCGGCCTTGTCGCCATCGTCGGCCGTCCCAACGTGGGCAAGTCGACGCTGTTCAACCGTTTAACCTGTGAACGCCGGGCCATCGTCGACGAGATGGCCGGACTGACCCGCGACCGGCTTTACGGTGTGGCCGAGTGGGCGGGACGGCGCTTCACGGTGGTCGACACCGCGGGTCTCGATCCCGGGCTGGTCAGCGACAATCCTGGCATTGCCGAACTCAGCGCGGGCACTCAACAACAGGCCCGGCAGGCGATCGCCGAGGCCGACGTTTGCGTGTTCATGGTCGACATCCGCGACGGTGTCACTGGTCTCGACTCCGACATTGCGGAGATATTGAGGGGCGGCGGCAAACCGGTGATCCTTGCCGGCAACAAGGCCGACAGCGTCAACGCCAGTCATTACGCCCATGAGCTTTACCGCCTCGGTCTGGGGGATCCGGTTCTCATCAGCGCATTACAGGGAACCGACACCGGCGAGCTGCTCGATCGCGTACTCGATCTTCTGCCGGCGGCGGATGATTCGCCCGAGGTCCAGAGCGAGGAAATGCGGATCGCCATCATCGGCCGTACTAATGTTGGCAAGTCCTCGCTGCTCAACGCGCTAGTTGGGGAGGAGCGAGCGTTAGTGTCGTCTGTGGCCGGAACTACGCGCGACTCGGTCGACACGCTCATCGAGCATTCGTCGGGGTTGGTGCGGCTCATCGACACCGCGGGAATCCGCCGGCGGGGCGTGGTCGACACCGCGGTCGAGCATTACAGCTTGCTGCGCAGCCTTCGGGCAATTGAACGCTGCGACGTGGCGGTTGTAGTCACCGACGTTGCCGATGGGATCGTGGCACAGGATCGGCACATTGCCGGCTATGCGGTGGATGCCGGCAAGGGCATCGTCGTGGTTGCCAACAAGTGGGATCTGCTCGATACCGAAACCCGGGACAATCCCGTCGTCCTAAAGGCGATTCAGGCGGCTTTCTCCTTTGTTCCCGGGGTCCCGGTAATGACATTGAGCGCCACCGAAGGTCGCAACGTCAGCAAGGTGGTGGCGATGGCGGCACAGGTCGCCATGGCCCGTGCCACGCGTATACCCATCCCGGCATTGAACAATTTGATCCGTGCGGCGGTCGCCGCCCATCCACCGCGGATCCACAAAGGGAAACGGCTGAAAATCCTCTACGCCACCCAGGCGAGCACGCCGGTTCCAACCATTGTCTTGTTCGTCAACGACCCCGAGTTCCTGCATTTCGCGTACGCCCGCTACCTGGAGAATCGCATTCGCGCAGTCTTCGGTTTTCCCGGGGTGCGTCTGCGTTTGGTGACACGCAAGCGCGGTGAGGGCACCAAGACCCAGGCTTCTCGGCGCCCATGAGCATCGCGGTCATCGGTGCGGGGTCGTGGGGGACCGCCCTGGCACACACTTTGGTGCGGACGGGGGAGGAGGTTCGGTTATGGGCGCGCAGCTCCACACTTGCCGCCGAGATCGTCAAGACGCGCCGCAACCCCATCTACATGTCCGGTGTCGAACTCGATCCCGCCGTCATGGTGACAAGCGAACTTGATGTGGCACTGGTAGGCGCGGATATCGTCGTTGTCGCCGTGCCCACTCACGGAATGCGCGAGATCGTTACCGCGATCTCGCCGTACCTCGGCGACGATGCTGTCGTCGTCAGTGCTGCCAAGGGATTCGAACTGACCACGCGCATGACCATGACCGAGGTGCTCGGTGACGTACTCGGCGGCACTGTGCCGGTGGCAGCGCTGTCCGGTCCCAACATCGCCCCCGAGATTGCTCGCGGGCTACATGCCGCCACCGTCGTGGCCGCCACCGATCCCGATGTCGCCGAGCGTATCCGCGACCGTCTCAACGGCTCTCCGCTTCGCGTCTACAGCAGTGTCGACACGGTCGGTGTCGAATATGGCGGGGCACTCAAGAACGTCGTGGCGATTGCGGCCGGGGTGTGCGATGGCATTGGGGCCGGGGACAATGGCAAGGCGGCCATCATCACCCGCGGCCTGGCCGAGATGGCACGGCTTGGGGTCAGCGCCGGCGCCGAGGCGATAACCTTTGCCGGTCTCACCGGCCTTGGCGACTGCATCGTCACGTGTGCCAGTCCGCACTCGCGCAACCGCCGGCTGGGCGAGGCCCTGGGGCGGGGCGTAAGTGTGGAGCAGGCAAGTTCGGGGGCCATGGTCTTCGAGGGCGTCAATGCCACTCGCGTTGCGATGGCCATGGCACGGCAGCGGGGTATTGACATGCCGATAGCCGAACAGGTGCATGCGATTCTTTTCGAGTCCCGGCCGATTGCCGGCGCGCTTATCGAACTCATGAGCCGGGGCGCGGTGGCCGAGATGCGGGGTCTCGGACTCGATAGGCTAGACTCCTCGCCGTCGGCGGCGGGGAGTAGCTCAGGTGGTTAGAGTACTGGTCTGGGGGACCAGGGGTCGCAGGTTCGAGTCCTGTCTCCCCGACCAAAGGCATGGATGTCAGTCGCTGGCACCGTGAGGAGAGACCGTGCCCCTGCAGGCGATGTGTGAGAACTGCGCCACAGCGACCCCGATTTATCGGCTCAGCGCTGTGATCCTTGACGGGCGCATAGCGCGCCTGTGTCCCAATTGCGTGGCCACCCAGAAGGCGCGAATTGACATTCCCTATGCGCCTCGTGCCGACCAGGGTACGATCCAGCCAAGCACAACTCGGGAAACCTGGTAGGGCACGTCAAATGCCCATGCGACGCCTGCTTGTTTTTCTTGCGGCCATGTCCGCCATCGCCTGCGGGACGCCACCCAGCGGTGTGGTCACCAACCCGCCCGGCGGTGGCACGGCGTCGACCGGCACCCCGGTTGCCACTCCCGGTGGGCCGCAGCAAAGCGGTACTCGCACTGTTCTAAGTCCGCTCGGGCTGAACCTGCGCAGCGGTCCGTCAGCTTCGGCCAGCAGGTTGATCGCCGCGGCCAGAGGGGCTGAACTCACGGTCATCGGCTACAGCGCGGACAGCGGTGGCTGGTACCACGTCCAAGGCGCAACCACGACCGGTTGGATTAGCGCCGATCCCTCGCTGTCGGCCACCGGCACGTTCCTCGAATATGCCTCGACGGCACATAGTTTCAGCGTGCTGTATCCAACGGTGTGGACGTTTGCCGAAGAGCCCAGCGATGTGGTCTTCCGGCCGCAATCGGGCCCCGATTCGGTTGTGATGCGGACCGCGGCGAACATTGCGGCGCTCGGCAACGCGGGTGCCCCCGGCTACGGGGCCACGAAAGACACCGAGGTCGTCGTCTGTGGTGTCACCAGTGACTTGATCACCTATGACCGTGGCAGTGGCGCATCGGCATCTCCATCTGGCCCGGGGTCGGCGGGACTGGCCCACCTAGCGCAAATACGCTTGAAGCTGGATGAGGCGCATGCATTGGGTATGGACTTCAACTACGCCGACGTTCATGGCCTCGACACCTTTGCGAATTTCTACAACTCGACGACGTTTCCCTTTCCCCAATGCCAGCGGAGCGCTCCGGCTACACCGTAACTAAGTCCCTCGCAGTAGGTATAAGAACCATGCCAGTGTCCCCGCCCCGTCCATCCGCCAGAGGGTTCGCACCGCTGCCGCTGCTGGAGCGGAGTGCTTCGCGCCGCACCCCTCTCGTGCCGGCACTGGGACGGGTGCCGCGCGTGCATCTGTGGCAGGTCGGTTGCCAGATGAACGATGCCGACCACGAGCAACTCGCCAGTGGTCTGGCCGGTATCGGCTGCCTGCCTGACGTCACGCTCGACGATGCCGATCTGGTCGTTCTGATCACCTGCGCGGTCCGGCAGAACGCCGAGCAGAAGGTCTATGGCAAGTTCAAGGAGTTGGCGCCATGGAAACGCCAGCGGCCCGGGCGTGCCATAGCCATGACGGGCTGTATGGCCGTCGAACACGGGCCGGCGTTGCTCGACCGGCTTCCCGATCTCGACTACGTCTTCGACATGCGCGAGGCGGATGGGTTCCTAGCGCGCCTGCGTTCGCTGCACGATGACGATATCGACGGTCCGATCACGCTGCCGGCGTCGGATCGACTGCTGGCTTACGTTCCCGTGATGGGTGGCTGCAACGAGATGTGCAC
>JACWAJ010000024.1 GCA_014874355.1 bacterium
GATACCACCCTCCGGGGGGTCTGATCGCTACAATCTGGCGCCGGCAGCCTCGTCCTGGCAAACCCAAGACCGGTCGTCCACCAAGGTGGTGGCGACGGCAAGGGACTCTGGGAATGGGCTGCTGATCAGGCCGCTGGATTCGTACAGCTGCACAGCGCGTTTTACTCGGACGGGTTCGAAATGAGTCTTGATGTCCTTCTGCCGATTTGCGGCGCCGCAGTACTTGGCCTGTTCTGGGCGATCTACCTGATCACCTGGGTGCTGCGCCAGAACCAGGGCAATGACGACATGAAGCGGATCTCGCGCGCAGTCCAAGAGGGTGCGAAGGCTTACTTGAACCGCCAGTACACGATCATCGCCGCGATTGGAGTGGTGGTGGCCGTGGTTCTCTCACTCACGCTTGGCCTACTCGCCGGTGGACTCTTCGTCTTTGGCGCTGTGCTTTCGGGCACTGCCGGGTATGTCGGGATGAACATCTCGGTACGCTCGAATCTGCGCACGGCGGAAGCCGCTCGAGGCGGGCTGAACCCAGCGCTCAAGCTCGCGTTTCGGGGTGGTGCGGTAACCGGCCTATTCGTGGTGGGCTTCGGCCTGCTCGGAGTTAGCGTTGCCTTCTGGATCCTGGGCGGCAAGCTCGATACCCCTGAGCATCTCAATGGCCTCACCGGATTTGCTTTTGGCGCCTCGCTGATCTCGGTCTTTGCCCGCCTCGGCGGTGGCATCTTCACCAAGGCCGCCGATGTGGGCGCCGACCTCGTCGGTAAGGTGGAGGCGGGCATTCCCGAGGACGATCCCCGCAACCCTGCGGTCATAGCGGACAACGTCGGCGACAACGTCGGCGACTGTGCCGGCATGGCGGCCGACCTCTTCGAGACGTACGCCGTTACCGCGGTGGCCGCGATGCTGCTCGGGTCGCTCCTGTACAGCGGGAAACTCGTGTACGCGATCTTCCCCCTGATCCTGGGCGGGGCCTCGATCCTCTCGTCGATCATCGGAACCGGGTTCGTACACCTGGGCAAGTCGAAGTGGATCATGGGTGCGCTCTACAAGGGGCTGGCCGTCTCCGCGGCGATATCGCTGGTGCTCTTCTATGTGGCGACCTACGTGCTCAATCAGAACGGGGATTTCGCGGCCTTCACGAGTGGCGGCTATGACGCATTCAACCTCTTCTGGTGTGGTGTCATCGGCATCGGCATCACGGTGTTGCTGGTGGCCATAACCGAGTTCTTCACCGGCGCGCAGTACTGGCCCGTGAAGACCATTGCGGCGGCCTCGCAAACGGGACACGCCACCAATATCATCGCCGGGATCGCGATTGGCATGGAGGGCACTGCGATACCCGTGCTCGTGATCGGCTGTGGCATCCTTGGTTCGGCGGCGCTCGGTGGCCTCTACGGCATCGGCATCGCCGCCATGGCGATGCTCTCGATGACGGGCATCATCGTCGCCATCGACTCCTACGGTCCCATCACCGACAACGCCGGGGGCATTGCGGAGATGGCAAACCTCCCTGCCGGAGTCCGTGCCGTTACCGAGCCTCTCGATGCTGTCGGCAACACCACCAAGGCCGTGACCAAGGGTTATGCCATCGGCTCCGCCGGATTGGCTGCGCTGGTTCTCTTCGCGTCATACACCCACGTTCTGGGTGTGGACAAGCTCGGCGCCGCGTTCAAGTTCGAACTTACCGATCCCAAGGTGATCGTGGGCCTCTTCTTCGGTGGCATCCTGCCGATGCTGTTCGGCGCTCTCTGCATGCTCGCCGTGGGGCGTGCGGCCGGTGCCGTCGTCACCGAAGTCCGCCGCCAGTTCAAGGAGATTCCCGGGATCATGGAGGGTACCGGGAAGCCGGAATACGGCCGTTGCGTTGCGCTGGTGACCGCCGCTGCGCAGAAGCAGATGATCCTGCCGGGTCTGCTCCCGGTGCTGGCCCCGATCTTGGTTGGTTTTGTGCTGGGTCCGATTGCCCTTGGCGCGATGTTGCTGGGCACCATAGTGGTTGGCATCTTCCTGGCCATCCAGATGACTACCGGCGGTGGGGCGTGGGACAACGCCAAGAAGTACATCGAAGATGGTCACTACGGCGGTAAGGGAACCGCGGTACACGCGGCGGCCGTTACTGGCGACACAGTAGGGGATCCCTGCAAGGACACTGCCGGACCTGCCATCAACCCGATGATCAAGGTGATGAACATCATTGCGATTTTGATCGCGCCGACCATAGTTGCTCACCACCTCTTCTTCTAACCGTCGGGTGCGGCGGCCCATGCGAGCGAGGTCTCCGTCGTGTTCCTCCTGAGCCGACGACGGATTGGCGCGCTCATCGTCTTCGGGGGCCTGGGCATGGTGGGGCTCGGCTTCACCATGCCATTGACCTCAGAGTTTCCGGTGTCGCCGGGGACGTTGATCCCGAAGATCACCACGCCGGTCATTCCGATCCAGATCCCCAACCGGGGCTCGATCGCATTGTTGACCGCGGACAGCCGGTCCGCTTTCGACAGCCTCCTACATACCTTCGACCATCCGCCGCTCAACTCCGGTGCGCTGGGGTCGATGGTCGTCGACGTTGCCATGCGTGCTGGCATTGTTCTCATCGTCATCGGTGCGGGTTTCGGGCTTGCGCTCAACGTGCTCCCGTTGATGCGGGGCATGGTCGGCGTGGCCGCCGGGATTGGCTTGATGGGAACCGCCATCGAAGCCGGCGTCATCCTTGGCGAGCGTTCGCGCACGTTGGGGCTCTGCGCCGGAACCAGCTGCCAGGTCGATCTCCATGCGGGGATCTGGCTCATCGGCATTGGGTTTGCCGTGGTCTTGGTGGGCGGTGCCATCGGTGCGATGCGTCCACTGGCCGGCCTGGTTGCCGGGGTTTCGTTTGCGGGTTTTGGTGGCGTCTTGGGTGCGGGAATCGTGTACCTGGTGAGCCAGCAGCATGTGCTGGACCTCGGCAGTCAGATCATGCAGGTGCTGCCGCACGTTTGAACTGGAGAATCGTCTCCCCCAGTAGACTTGACGCGCAATGGATGAGTACCAGCTTGAAATCGGCTCCGTTGGGAGCGCATTGGAAAAGCTTCGCGAAGACGAGGCCAATCCCGACCTGATCGAGGAATATGCCGCCGAATGGCGCAACCTAAAGGCCATCTACGCGGCCGCTAAAGCGACGTTCGAAGCCGGGTTGACGGAAGCACGGTTGCCCCAGGGACTGGTGATGGCCGGTTTCGGGGAATGGTCGCTGGACAACGTGTATGCCTTCGTTTACGACGCCGCCATGGATTGCGAGCTTGAATGCCGCGAGTTGTCTGAGATCGTCAACAGCACCGACTATGCCGCGGCGTTGCAGGATGTCACCGGCTGACGGGTTCCTCTGTCGGAGCGCGTGGGTATACTGAAATCGAGATGCAAAATTCCCCCCTACTGGCGGCTGCCGAAGAGGCGCTGAGTACTGTCATGGATCCCGAACTGCGCCGGGATCTGATGAGCCTGCAAATGGTCAAGGATCTCCGGGTCGTGGACGGGGTGGCCTCGCTGCGAATCGTGCTTACCACGCCGGCGTGCCCGTTGAAGGATCGGATTCAATCCGATGTCAAGGCGACTCTGCTCAGGGTGCCGGGCATCGATCGTGTCGAGATTGTTTGGGACGCCAATGTGACGTCAACTCGGGCTGTGCCCGGTCGCCAGGCGATTCCGGGAGTGCGCAATACCGTCGCCATTGCTGCCGGCAAGGGCGGGGTCGGTAAGACGACGGTCGCTGTGAACGTGGCCATGGCGCTCAGCCTGGCCGGTTCTAGGGTTGGATTGCTCGACGCCGATGTCTACGGGCCCAACGTGCCCATCATGCTGGGCATTACCGATGGCCCCGAGCGCGGCTCCGCCGACCGCATCAGGCCGATGCCGGCGTATGGCCTCAAGGTGATGTCCTTCGGGACCATCCTCAAGCCGGGTCAGCCGGTGATCTGGCGTGGCCCCATGCTGGCCAAGGCACTGCGCGAACTCCTCTACGAAGTCGAGTGGGGCGAACTGGACTACCTCGTGATCGACCTGCCGCCGGGAACTGGCGATGTGCAGTTGAGTCTGGCCCAATCGATGCCGATGACGGGTGCGGTCATCGTCACCACACCCCAGGACGTGGCCGTGGCCGATGTGTCCCGCGGCATCTCGATGTTCGAGCAGCTTCAGGTTCCCGTGCTCGGCATAGTCGAGAATATGAGCGGCTTCGTCTGCTCGCATTGCGGGGAACGGACCGATGTATTTGGGACGGGTGGGGGAGAGGAGCTGGCGCAGCGCCATGAACTTCCCTTCCTCGGCTGCGTGCCGCTCGACCCACAGGTTCGTCTGGGCGGTGGCGACGGTCAACCGCTGATGGCGTCGGCTCCCGACGGCCCGGTTGGAGCTGTCTTCAGGGGCGTCGCGGCGCACATAGCCGCACAGGTGAGCCGGGAGAACTTCGCCGCCGCCAGCGCGGGCCCCGTGATGCCCAGTGGGGCGCGAATCCCGCTCGCCGGGGGCTGAAGTGAAGGGCGTTGCGGTTTCGCGACGCCACCTTTCGGGATCCTCGGTCTTGGGTCAAGGACCCAGCAAGATAGCCGGCACGACTGCAACGCCGTCCTTGCGCCTGTAGGCGTGAGCCCCTGTCGTCAGTATCACCATGTCAAGAAGGTCGGGGCCGATCTGGTGCTTCAACCACAAGAGATGATGGACGTCTGAATCGTCGACGTTGTATTTCAGTTTCACCTCGAGAGCGACTACCTTCTGGTCGGCACGTTCGACGATCAAGTCGACTTCGTGCCTCCCCTCGTGTGTTCTGAAGTGACCCACTCGTGCCCCGGCACCCTGAGCAAAAACCCGCACCCCTAACGCCACCAAGCTTTCGAACAATTGGCCGGCGAGCGTCATGTCGCGTCCCGCCAGGGGAGGGGTATCGCCAGTTCCCATTAGCGCCCCTGCGTCCGCTCCCAAAAGTCGCACGGCGAGTGCGGGATCGGCAAGGTTATGTTTCGGGGCGGCGCCCAGCCGGCGCAGATGGTTCCTCGTTGGCAGCCATGCGGGAATGGGGTCGATGATCCACAACCTCTCGAGCACATCGCGATACGCCTGCGTTGTGGCCTTCGATGGCTTCTCACGCTCTCCCGGTGTCGCTGCGTCACGCAGGGTTTCGAAGGAAGCGGCCGTGGAGGTCACGGCGGCATACGCGCGCAACCATCTGAGGAGTGTTGCAGGCCGGCGAACGATGTACTGCAACTCTGGGAATTCGTGTTCAACGATGTTCTCGACGTACCCATCCAGTTCTGCGCGTGCCGACCGCCCCGAGAGACCCTGCAGCGCAGGGAATCCAGACTGGCAGACCTCTCGCACGTAGTCCGCAAGAGTGAACGTGGTACTCCCGTCGATCGTAGGAACCGCCCCTGTGAGCAACGCCGCGAGGCTGACGGTGGGTTTGTCTGGCCACGATCGTTCCGCCAGGGACAGGGGTCGCATTCGCACCCGGACGATGCGGCCCGCGCCGGAGTGAGTTGGCGCGCGGGGTGTCGCCGAGCCGGTCAAGATGAACCGGGATGTGGCTGGTGCATCGTCGACCGCACGGCGGACCAGATCCCACGACGCCGGCATTCGCTGCCATTCGTCGATAAGGATGGGGGGGGCGCCTCGGGTCAGCCGGCTGGGGTCGGCGGTAGCCAGTTCGAGTTCGAGAGGGTTGTCGAGGGCAAATGAGGTTCGGGCGCGGCGCGCTGCGGTTCGAGTTTTGCCGACGCCCTTGGCCCCTTCGATGGAGATCGCCGGAAGATCAGCGAGCGCGTCCAACTCTGCGTCGACGATCCGGGGGGTATATGCGTTCGCCACGGGCAAAGGTTACCATATCCCCACGTGAAACACTACTATTACGCCAACACCAACAAGCCCATAGCCATTGGTCGCCACGCTGATGCACGATTAGTCGGCGCTTGGCCAGACTTTGGGCCGCCTAGCTGAGCGCCTGGTGGCTTGCCTGGTGTACCGCGGCTATGGCGGCGGTATCGTTGGTGAAGACGCGCACGATCTGATTGTGCTGTGGTAGCCGTTCGATGAGTTGCGCGGTTGCGGTGTGTTCGACGGTGCTGTTGATGGGGTCGTAGATGGCCACCATCCCGTCTTCGGTCATGGGGTTGTGGGGGGCGACGCGGGCGGCGGCGATGTCGGCCTGGATGCGGATGTCACGGCGACCGGCTTCGGGCAGGTTGTCGAGGATGCGCTCTTGGAGGTTGGTGAGCTCCATCCCCGCGTGAACGATGGTTTCGAAAGCCAGATGCCATGTGAACTCGCGGCGGGCGATCCGGTCCCATCCGTCGGCGAGGCGGCGTTCCGGGGATCCCGGCGGTTGCGACTGCCAGCGCCGGACCGCCTCGAGAACCGACCAGTCGTTGAGGTCGACGTAGCGGTCCATGTGGTCGAGAGGATTGCCGGGGGGCATAAGCCGGCGGATGGTGTCGACAAAGATCTCGTGCATGGAGAGGTCGAAAAGCCGTCCCGTGCGGTGCATGTAGACCTGCATGTACAGGTAGAGGCGGAACTGCAGGAACATCTCCAGCGCTCCCACGGCGTAGGAGTGCAACACCATGGTGTCGCCGTGGATGAAGGAATAGTGGATGAGCCGCTGCAGGTCGACGGGGCCGAGCCCGATGCCGCACATATAGGCGTCACGCGGCGCGTAGTCGAGATTGTCAACCGTGGTGGGGCCGCAGAATACCGGCTTGAGTGCCTTCACCCAGCCGGGCGGTGCATAGCCGGGGATCTCGGCATCGGCCATCAACCACGACACCCACATCGGGTCGACGTACTCGCCTTTGGCGAACTGGCCGCTGGGACTGCGACGTTGCGAGGCGATGATGTCGGCGAGCGGGTGCGTCACCAGATGACGGCCGATGGCCTCGTGGTCGAGGTTCCATTCCGACAGGTACTCCTGGTCGAAGAAATGGCCGAAAGGACCGTGACCGATATCGTGGAGCAGACCGGCCAGACGCAGTGTCTCTTCGACACAGGCGGGAGATGGCGTGTCGGTGAAGGCCTCGCGCAGCGAGGCATCGAGCCGCCGGGCGAACAGGCTGGAGAGGTGCATGGCGCCGAGCAGATGCACGAAGCGCGAGTGCTCGGCGGAGGGGAACACCCACCACGCCGACTGCAACTGATGGATGCGACGCACGCGTTGCAGCCAGGGTGTGTCGAGCAGGGCGCGCTCGCTGGCCTCGCCTGGCTTGGCCCTAGTGATCTCGATGTAGCCGTAGATCGGATCGGCAATCAGGTTGACGTCGCGAAAGTGTGCCGCCGACGATCCCGGAACAACGTCCTGCAACGACATCGTTCTCATCGCGGTGGTCCCGACCTTGCAAACTCCCGATTCATCGATTCACTTATACCGGATCGGTGCGTCAGGACGAGCCCTACGTCTCGCGAAGGATGGGGGCGAAGAGTTGCTGGGTGTCGAGAGCAGGGTCGCCGACCTGGGCGAAGACTTCGAAGCGGGACTGTAATGCTGTGTACTGGGCACGGAGTGCGGGGTCGCCGTAGGCCTCTTCGGGGTCCCATGGGTGCAGGTAGTGCACCTCGTTGATGCCCGCCTGCAGCATCTCCTTGAGGCAGCCGAAGCAGGGCTGCACCGTGGTCGTCATGGATGCGCCCAGTGTCTGCTGCCCGAAACGCGCTGCGGTGAGAATTGCGTTTTGCTCGGCGTGGACGCAGATGCAGACGTCGTAGGCGCCCGAACGCATTTCGGGACGGTCGCGCCGTTGCCGGCAGCGGTGGCAGCCGCCCTCGGAGCAGTTGGGGACGCCAAACGGCGTGCCGTTGTAGCCGGTACTAAGCACGCGCCCTTCGCGGGTGATGACCGCGCCCACATGGCGGCCGGCGCAGTCGGCGCGCGTCCGAACCGCCATCGCGATGAGCAGGAAGTAGATGCTCTTGTCGGGACGGCGTAACTCTTGCACTGGCGAGGCGGAAGGCGGGGGCGTGGGCGGCGTCGAATCGGGCATTGGCGGCAGAGTAGCAGGACGGCCCGTTACAGTCGCTCTCTGGCCGTTGGCACCACGGGCGAGTAGCTCAGCCGGTTAGAGCAGGGGACTCATAATCCTCCGGTCGCAGGTTCGAATCCTGCCTCGCCCACTTCCTCCCCACGGGCCCTCGCACGGAGGCGCGAACCTTCGCCGGAATCGGGGTCGGCTGGGTTCGTTACCGGCGGCGAAACAATCCTCGCCGGCGCGGTTCCATATCCGCGCGAAGCCGCTTGTAATGCAGGAACTCAGTCAAGCCATCTTGCGCAGCAGCCTTCTCTGACCGGTCGAGCGTCGGAATCTTGACCATCTCACGCAGCACTGTTTCAGGGTCATCGGAAGACATTGCGCATTCCGGTGAAAACGGCCACCCATTCCGGAGCAAAGCGGCCAGCGTCGGCGGGCGGAACGGCGCCACGACTATTCGGTTGTTTGTCTCAGGATGTTGCTGGTTCCACCTCCTCGTGCAGCGTAGTCGTTGACCGGGATCCGGCCGCTCTTGGCGGTCAATTGGTTGGTTCTTCCCGCGGTTCACGCTGGCGGCGCGACAACCCTTTCAAGGGGATCCGGTGCGCCTGGTTCAGCAGCCTGTCGAGGATCGCTTCGGCCAGCGTGGGGTCCGCCATGGCCGCGTGCCACGAGTCGACGGGAAGCCGGATGGCATGACCAGCCAGGTGCATGAGTTCGACCCCCGTGAAGGTGGTTCGTTTCGTGCCTCACTCACCTATGAATCGGCGGACGGGATAGGCAAGACCACCAACCACACCAATTACTGGCAAGGGTCGTAGTTCTCTGGTAGTATCAATTCTACTAAAAGCTCGGAGATTAGTACTTAGGGCATTTGCAATGCGAACCCCGGAACCTCCCCCTGATTTTCGCGAAGTCCTGGCCCGACTTTCCCCTGCACGCTTCGGTGAGCTGACCCGGCTGGCGTTCTCCTCCGACCGGGAGGATACCTACGAGCCTTGGGCGAAGCTCCGGTACAAGAAGCCGCCGCAGGACCTTTCGCCCGAGGAGTGGTGGGCAGTCATAAAGCTTCGGCGCATGGGCCAAGCCCGCGCCACCCCACTCTGCGACAGGAACGGGCAACCGTTTTGGCTATCTATGCCCGAACGCGCCCTCGAACTTCTTCATTTCATAGACCAGAATGCGTCAGGCAATGTTGTCCTGAGCGAAGACGTCGGGAGTCCGGGCAATCGCGACCGATACATCATGAGTTCGTTTATTGAAGAGGCGATCACTTCCAGTCAACTCGAAGGAGCCGCCACAACCCGCCCTGTGGCAAAGGAAATGCTTAGGTCTGGTCGTCCGCCTCGCAATAAATCAGAGCGGATGATCCTGAACAACTTTCTCGCCATGCAACAGATTCGCGAATGGCGTGCCGAGAAACTAACGCCCGAGTTGGTCTTGGAACTCCATCGTATTGTTACCGACGGAACCCTCGCCAACCCTGCTTCGGCAGGTCGGTTGCAGCGACCAGACGACGAGCGGGTGATGGTATGGAGTAGTACGAACCAAGCGATCCTCCACGCGCCTCCGCCTGCGACAGAACTCCCCAATCGTCTCGATGCCATGTGTCGGTTTGCCAATGGGGAGGACGGCGAAGGCCGCTTCATCCATCCAGTTGTACGCGCAGTCGAGTTGCACTTTTGGCTTGCCTACGATCACCTATTTGAAGACGGGAACGGACGCACAGCGCGGGCTTTGTTCTACTGGTCGATGCTCGCGCAACACTATTGGTTGGCTGAGTTTCTGACGATCTCTTCGATCTTGCGCAAGGCGCCGAGTAAGTATGCAACTGCGTTTATGTATAGCGAGCAAGATGATAACGACCTGACGTACTTTCTCCTGTACCACCTGGGTGTGATCAGGCGTTCCATCCTTGACCTGCACGACTACTTGAAGCGCAAGATGGCCGAAGTTCGTGAGACGGAATCCCTGCTTCGCGCGGTTCAGGGCTTGAATCATCGGCAAGTCGCTTTGATCAGTCATGCGGTTCGCCATCCGGGGTCGACCTACACGATCGCGTCGCATCGCAGCAGTCACCAGGTCGTCTACGAGACCGCCCGCTCCGACCTCTTGGAACTCGCGGATCGTGGCTTGTTGGATCGTCGCACGTTCAAGCGTGAGTTTCAGTTTCGTGCCGCTGCGGATCTTGCCAGACGCTTGCAGGATCCTCTGGACACGTTTGGCACAATGCTACAGATCACACCTCAACCTTGACCCGCCAGGGTTCATCGCCCCGCCATAGGTGTTTTGTGGATGTACTCGTAACCGGAGCGCATGGCCTCTGACGACGAGGCCGGTGCAATTTGTCACCTGTTGAACGCGAAAGTGGTGTCAGGCCCTGTGAATCTCGTCGCGCCGACTCCGGTCACCAACCGCGAGTTCACGGCAGCCATTGGTCGTGAGTTGCACCGTCCGACGATCCTGCCCACACCGCTGCTCACCCTCAAGGCGCGCTATGGCAATGAGCTTGTGCAGAGTTTGCTTGTGTCGGGCCAGCGAGTGGATTGCGGCAAGCTTCGTGCCAGCGGCTACGAGTTTGTCCATCCCGAACTGGATGGGGCATTGCGGGCTGTACTAAAAGGGTAGGGTTGAAACGTGACCGTTTGACCGGGTCCGCCGATGCACTTGCACTACCAAGGGTTGCCGACGCGCTCGCGGGTCGGATGCGGGTGGTGGAGTTAATGCCGTTCTCGCAGGGAGAACTCGAAGGCAGATGGCGTGCAGCGGCTGGGGGTTTCCCGAGGCCGTGCGATTGACCCCCCGGCAGCGATCGTTGTGGTTCGACGACTACGTGCGCACCGTGATCGGGCGTGATGTAGCCGACATCACCGCGATTAGTCGGGTTCGCGAAATGGATCGCCTGTTGCGCGCACTCGCCGCTCGGAGCGCCAACGTCTACGTCCGCGACGGCATTGCAGTTGGACTGGGCCTCCCCGCAACGACAATCTTGAGGTACGTCACTCTGCTAGAGACAACGTATTTGGTTCGTACCGTCCCGGGGTGGTCGAACAGTCGCACGTCGCGGGCCACGCGGCACCCGAAGATCTATATAACGGACACGGGATTACTCATGCATTTGCTCGGCACCTCCGCGGAGGCGGCGGCAGTACCCGGTGGACTGAGCGGCCCTGTTCTCCAGAACTTCGTGGCGATGGAGATCTCCCGCCACCTCGGTTGGGCGGAAACCAGGGCAAGTCAATTTCACTTTCGTACGAGAGACGGTGCCGAGGTGGACATCGTTCTTGAGTCGTCGTCTGGTGCAGTCGTCGGCATTGAAGTCAAGGCATCGAGCACTGTCCGATCGAGCGACTTCGGGGCTCTAAGGTTGCTTGCGAATAAAGCGGCTGACAGATGGCGGTGCGGCATTGTCCTGTACACAGGTGACACCGGCATCTCCTTTGGAGCGGGAATGTGGGCGCTGCCGATATCGTGTCTCTGGACGGGCATCGCCAACTGATCCGACCCGGGAAGGCGGGA
Organism: bacterium; assembly: GCA_014874355.1. Taxonomy (GTDB): domain Bacteria; phylum Chloroflexota; class Dormibacteria; order Aeolococcales; family Aeolococcaceae; genus JACWAJ01. The sequence continues at coordinate 11,499 of JACWAJ010000024.1, forward strand.
TACGCCCAAAGGCAGCCGACAAAACGGCCACGACGACACGTGGATTCGGCCACAATGAGGTGCGAATGGCTGATGGCATCCTCTTGAAATCGACATGAACCAATTGCATGTGTCGGTCTGGCTGCGGCCCGAACCTGTGGCCGCCCAGATGTTCGACGAACTCATCCGGCGGCTTGCCGCCGTTCACGACACGCCGTCGTTCTCGGCGCACCTCAGCGTCGTTGGAGATTTTGACGATCACGAGGATGTCGCTCTCGAACGCCTCGTGAGACTGGCAGACAAGCTGCAACCCATCGATGTCGAGTTGACCGATGTCAGATGCGAGGACGTCTTCTACCGATCGATTTACTTTGCTGTAGCCCCGAAACCTGTGCTGATGGATGCCTACCAACTCGCCGTCAAAGTCTGGTCACGGCCGGGGGCACATGCTTTCTTTCCACACGTGAGCCTTCAGTACTCGCGACTGCCGTTGCTACTGAAGCGTGAACTCGCCTCGACCATCGATCTCGATCTGCCGATGCGAGTGCAGTTCGACCGGATTTCGCTGTGGTGTACGGATATGAGCGACTTGCGGTTGTGGAGGGAGATCGGCTCGCGAAAGCTCGTTGCCGGCTGAGGGGATATCCGAGATCGCAGCTACTAATTACTGGCGTGAGTAGTACTGTTTTAGGGGTTTCTATCCCACCTGAATCGTGAGGATCACCGGTACCGCGACGTCCTGTGATGCGCCTGCAAGCCGAACCGTCGCGTGTACCGTGTAGACGCTGGGCGTTGTGGGCAGGTCGATCAAGTCCTTGTCGGTTGCTACCGGACTGACCGAACAGTAGTCGGCGTAGACCCGAGGGGCATTAGGCATCTGGTGATGTGCACTGTCTTCCAGCCACGCGTGAATCGACGGGCCGCCGCAATACCCACGCAGTTGAGTGCCACTGGGGGCGGTGACGGTGACCGCGAGGTCCTTGCCGCTGGGGCTGGTGGAGAGTGTCCATCCCTGCGCGGTGGTTGAGCAGGTTGTGGCGCAGGCGATGGAGCCTGTCGGGGTTGCAGATGCACCCGGACCGCATGCGGCGACGGTGAGGGTCGCGAGCAAAGCGAACAGCGCTCTCATGAGAGAGCTACGCGCAGGGGCACGAAAAGTTCCCGGTGGCTTCTTCTGCGGAATACGAACACAGCTCACTGTTCAGTCTCGTCTTCGATGGGCTCGATGCCCAGTGTGGCCGCAAAGGCTCCGGTAAGCCCCAGCATGTCGTTCCACGTCATTCGCGTACCACGTAAGCTCGCAAGGCCGCTAATTCCTTGACGACATCGGTCAGCGAAGCTCGGGTCAGGTCCGAATCGCTGAGATCGACCCTGCGCATTTGGCTTTCCTTCAGTGCCAGATTTGTGAAGTTCACTCGCGACCAATTACTGGCGGCGACCTGCAGACCCGACAATTCCATGCCCGGTCCGACAGTGAGATCGGAGGGCCGGACGAGGTCGTCGGGTAGCTGCGGGAGAAACGGCGACACGGCTCTTGGGCTACGAGCGGCTTTCACGGCGCCATTCTCGCATCCGGTCCACCTGGCCGCAGCCATATGATTGCCCGATGATCCGAGCGGTTATCTTCGACATGGACGGCGTCATCTCCGACACACAATCGATGCACGCCATCGTGGAAAGCGACATCGTCCACGATCTGGGCGTCGACATCTCGCCGGATGACATCACCCGTCGCTTTGCGGGGGTGACCGACGAATACTTTCTCGCGACCCTGTTCCCTCACGAGCCGCTCCCCTCCAGGCGGTTGCCGGAGTTCCAACGGCGCAAGTGGGAGATGATGGGGCATGCGGCCCGGCCAGGAATCGTCCCGGTCACCGGCGTCCACGACCTCGTGGCGGCGTTGCATGGCAATGGCTTCTTGCTTGCCGTTGGATCCGCGTCGCCGCTGTTCTTCATCAAGCAGGTACTGGAAGCGCTCCAACTACGGAGATTTTTCAGCTCCATCGCTTCGAGCGATGAGGTGAAAAACGGCAAGCCGGCGCCGGATGTATTCCTGCTCGCGGCTGAGCGCCTTGAGATACCGGCGTCGGAAGCGGTGGTGATCGAAGATTCACGCAACGGGATGACAGCAGCCAAGGCCGCCGGTATGGGTTGCATCGGGCTGGTGCCCGACCGGCATGTGCGGTATCCGGCAGATGTGCTGGTCACGTCCCTCGCCGAGGTGACCGTGAAGATGCTGCACATCTGGGCTGACGGCTCTCCGCCTATATGACCGCCAGCTCCGCTTCGGTTTCACCGTGACCGAAACGGTCGGGTGCGAACGGTGCGATGTCGATCTCTGGCGTACGTCCGAGCATGACATCGGCGAGGAGTTGTCCGGCGGATCCACCGAGTTCGGGTGGGTCATGCACATATCGTCTCAGACCTCTAAATTCCAACGATTCGCACTAGCGGTCCCCCTAGACTCAAGCGTTCCATGTCATCAACGGCACCTGTAAGCATCACAGATGGTCCGCTGCGGGTTGCTTCAGCCATGATCTGAGCATCACTCGCATCGGGGTGGCCAGATTTTCCGAGGAGTTCACCTGTGAAGCGCACCCGGTTGGGGCGTAGTCTGTAGAGCGGGACTGGATTACCATTAGTGCCATGGCAACGGCGTGGCGCGAGCAGGTGACCAGCGACCCCGCGGTGATGCATGGGCAGGCGTGCATCAAGGGCACCCGCATTCCGGTGAGCGTGGTCCCCGGCTGTCTCGCTGATGGCATGACCGCTGAGGAGATCCTCGCCGACTACCCGACGCTGTCTGAGCCGGCCATCAGTGCTGCGCTCGGATACGGGGCGGCACTGGCCACTGAGGAACTGCTGCCCCTGCCGGAGGAGGGGTGAGGCTCAAGCTCGATGAGAATCTCAGTCGGCGGGTGCGAGCACTGCTGGCCGAGTAGGGCCACGATGTGGACACCGTCGTCGAGGAGGGTTTGAGTGGTGCTGACGATCAGGCCGTGGCAGCTGCAGCCAGGCGGGAATGGCGGATGCTCCTCACCCTCGACCTGGACTTCTCCGGCATCGCCAGGTTCGCGCCGGGAACGCATCCGGGGATCGTAGTGGTCCGTGTGCCCGAGCCGCGGCCGTCTCTGGTGATCGCCGCCCTGACGGGCGTGCTGGCGCGCCACTCTCTTGACGACCTCACCTGTTGCATTGTAATCGCCCAACTCGGTGGTGTCCGAGTCCGACGTCCACTCGAATGAAGAGGGCTTGTCCCGCTGACAGGTCAGGGTGTTGACGCAGGATCTGCGTCAACACTTCGACACAGATATCGACGAGCCGGGGTGGATGCAGCGGTGCCGCATTACTGGGTTGAAAAGGCGCTTCTCTAGGCCGATCGGTGAATCACGGACACGTCTTCCGCCCCTAGCGCCTCCTCTTCTTCAATGTCGATGACCATCGGATGGAAGAGTTGTTGTGCGATGAGCGTCGGTATGATGGCGGAGAGGATCACGACGGTGACCAGCTCTGTGTATTGCGTGGAGTTGATGAGGTGGTGGTTGAGCCCGAACAGAGCCGCAATCGACCCGAAGGTGAGGCCGGTTGCCGTCAGCAATGTGGTGTAGGTTCGTTCTCGACGGCGCAGACCAAAGACCGTTGCCGCTGGCCACACTCCGATGAACTTGGCGAGCAGCTTCACTCCGAGTAGCGCTGCGATCACGCCGGCACCCGCGATCAATGCGGGCGCAGAGATCAAGGTGCCGGCGCGCAGGAAGAAGAACGGGGTGAGGAGCGCAAACGAGATGGAGCGCATGCGGTCCATCAGAGTCCGGTCATGAAGGAATACCCCTGCCACGACGAGTCCGGCGATGTATGCCGGCAGTACGGCTTCGCTACCGGCCGCGTTAGCCAGGGCGCCGAGGCAAAACAGGACTAGGAGCAGGAACTTGATCTCCGGTTCGCTTACGTGGTACCCAACTCTTTCGATGAGTAGCCGGGTAAGGCGCGGCAGCACGGTCAGGCTTGCCAGCGCAACGAGAATAAAAACGAGCAGCAACCATCCGTACCGGGCAAACAGGCCGCCCAGTGCGAGAACCGTCCCCAGGTCCGTCACGAAGCACGCAGCCAGTATGAGCTTGCCGATGTCCGCGTGGTTGAGGCCGGTTTCCACCATCACTGCGTACACAACAGCAACTGACGTTGTGCTCAGTGCAATACCAC
>JACWAJ010000025.1 GCA_014874355.1 bacterium
CGTCGAGTACGTAGCCTCCCGTCCCGGCAGCGTTGAGGGCGATGCCACGGGCGATGTCCCAGCCCGGCCAGTAGCTGGTCGATGGCACCCATTGAGCGTTGCCGAAGGGATGCAGTCCGCCAAACCCGTCGAGTACGTAGCCTCCCGTCCCGGCAGCGTTGAGGGCGATGCCACGGGCGATGTCCCAGCCCGGCCAGTAGCTGGTCGATGGCACCCATTGAGCGTTGCCGAAGGGATGCAGTCCGCCAAAGCTGTCAAGGGTGTACCCGCCCAGGCCGCTAGCCGCAAGGGCCATGCCACGGACGAGTTTCTGCCCCGGCCAAGTGCTGGGAGTCTGCAAGGGAGGGGAACTCGCCGGATGCAGGCCACCGTAGGCGTCGACGGCATACAGCCCCACGAAGGGTTCGCTGTCCGTTGCCGTTGGCGACACGGTGGTGCCGGCTCCTGAACTGCCAGGGCTACCGTTGCTGTATCCAGAGCCAATCGTCTGGATGAAGAAATCGTAGTGGTGGCCGGCGACGCCAAAGAACGTGGCCGTGCTGCCGGCCACATTAGCCCACGTGAGCCAGGGTCCGGCGTTGTCGCTGGAGTAGAGCGTGTAGGTGGCTCCGGAAATACCGCTGGCCGTCTGCCATGTCACCGGAAATTCGGTGGTGGACTGCGTCGGTGCGAGGGCGTTGAGTTGGGCCGGTATCGTGGCCATCGACCAGGCGATATCCGTCACATAGGGGACGTTTTGTCCGGTCCACAACGCCAGCGAGGTCCAACTCTGTGCGGCCGTCAGGGTGTTGGGGTCGGCGCCGTATTCAGACATGGCGGCAGTGAAGGTGATCGGCGGGGAACCGTGCTTGACCGCATAGTCGGAGAGGCTGGCCCATTCCGCAGCGTTGATGTCGTAGTAGATTTCAGGAACGGCGCAGGCTACCGGGGCGCCCCAGGCAACGTGGTAGATGTCGTCGGCCGTCCAGCCGCCGGGCGGGTTCCAGCTGCCGGGGTAGGCGCTGTAAAAGCCGGGTTCGAGGTAGACGGCATCGCCGAAGTCGGCCAGCATCCCGCTGGTGGCGGTGTTGCAGGCGAAACTGCCGCTGGACCGACCCATGGCTGCGCCATAGGCATCGACAAATGCGCGAGTCGGCTGCGGACCCAGCCAGGAGCCGCCTCCGCTTTGCTCGGCATCGATGGCGCCCCAGACGGTGAGTGGCGCCGCCAGACCTACGGTGCTGGTGGCCCCGACCACCTGGCGTTCCCAGGCGTCACCGAGCGCCGCCATCGTCTGGATTGTCCGGACGTCACCGAGAGTGCCGGTGATGGGGTCACCCGGAACGCCATTGACGCTGTTGCTCACCCCGGCGGCAATGATCGAGGGGGGCGTCCCTGCTCCGTGGGTGGCTTCGTAGCCCGCGATCCATTTGGCAAACAGTGGCTGTATCACGGAGTTGCTGGTGCAGGTGTGGACCCAGAACATCTGCACTCCAAGCTGACCCGTAGCCGGATCCTGGCAGGGGGCGCCGAAATCAAGGATGACGAGAGCGCCGCCGCTAGGGACCGACGCGGTGGCACCCATCGTCCAAAGTGGGCAAGACCACGTCTGGGTGCCGTTGCACTGAGAGATGTAGCTGCTGTACACGTAATAGGAGTAGCTGGCTGCGGGGGGGGCGGAGATTGCCGGTTTGGGGGCAGCAGAGGGAATGTGTGTGGATGCCGTAACGGCCGTCTCGGTCTGCGCGCCAATGGCCGTCACCAGCATGCCCGCGACGAGCATGCCAACGCGACGTCTCAGCAAGGCACGGTGCAGGAAAGGACGTACTCTCATAACCATGCTACAAGCCTAACCGAGATCGCAGAGTTTGTCCGTTAAATAGTGGCAGAGTTCCATCCGGTACTCGTAGCTGCGCGAGCATGTTCCGTTATCGCCGCCAGCGTTGCCGCCACAAGGCGATCGATCTTGCCGATGAAGTCGGTCGAGTTGTCAATCATGCAATGACGCGGGTGTGCGGCCCAAATGTTGCGGATGGTGATGTCGGAACGCACTGCCTCCTCCGGCGTATCCCAACGTGCCGCGTTGCCGCTGCTCGAGAATGCCGCCTCGGCCCCGTCCGCAGCCGTCACCAGGTGCATGACTGCCGTGTAGCTGTTGCGGATCGCGTCAAGTGTGGTTCCTTCGGTGGCGGCATATTGCGCGATGCAGTCGTGAGGGTGGTAGGCGAGCGCGTCGAGCTCGCCGCGGTCGTAGAGGATGACGACGTGGTCGGTGAGAAAGAGCCCGGCCACTCCGATGAATGTTTCGCGCAGGGTGCGCTGGACGCGAAACACCTCGCGCTGGAACCGGCAGCCCCGGTCGAGGTCGTTGCGGCTGATGTCCCCGATGTCGGGCATCCCGGCGGATACCAACATCGTCACCGCTTCGGGTGCGGTCAGAACGGAGTGGCCGCGTTCGCGCAGCGCGCGGGCCACCAGGCCGAGCGCCGAGGTCTTGCCCGCACAGGAACCGCCCGTGAAGACGATCTCCGAGACGAGCTGGCGGCTGCCGCCGAAGTCGAGCATGGTGGGATCGTGGCACAGCGGCCACAAGTCTCGCGTGGATGTCCGTGAGATGTCCGTCCGATTCCCCTACATTTGGCCCATCGAGATGAAAACTCCAGAACCGTTGCTTCGGCGTCTGCACGTTTCCAGCGTGGAGACGGGCTCACGGCTTGGATGCGGCGCTACGCGCTCCTTCCTGCGACGGCTGCGCCTCCACAGCCTGGTGGTCTTCGACTTCGACGACACATGTGTGGATACGGCTCCGCTCTACACGCGGGCGCGGGCGCAGTGCCGGGAGATTGTTGCGGCCGACGGTGTCGATCCGGCGCAGTGGAATGCACTGCAGCAGAAGTGCGATGCGGCGCTGATCCCAACGCTCAAGTTTGGGCCGGCACAGTTTCCCACTGCATGCGTTGAGGCTTACGAAGCACTCGCCAAGTCTCCGAAACCATCTGTGTCCAAGAAACTGTACGCGACCGCCTCTGCGGTTCTTACGAATCCTCCTCCGGTCAAGGCCGGGGTGGACAAGGCTCTGGCTGAATTGTCGCGCGATCACATCATGGTGCTGCTAACCAAGGGAAACTCCGAGGTTCAGGAACGGCTAGTGCGAGCCAGCGGTTTGGGCGGCCGCTTTGACAAGGTGGTCATGGTGGGCGACAAGAACCCCGAAGCCTTCCGTGAAATCTGTCGATGGGCCCATGTCGCGCCTGAACGTGCGTGGTCGGTGGGAAACAGCCTGCCGTCGGATATCAATCCTGCCATGCGGGCGGGGCTGTCCACGGTACATTTCAAGGACGGCGCCGACGTGTGGACGTACGAACAGCGGGAGACCAAGCCGCTCCCCGGTGGGCGCTATTCCAGCACCGATCGGATGGCTAAGGTCCCGGCGATCATCCACAAGGGACTCGGATAGTTCGATCCCTCACCGCGGCGGGCTGCGTCCTCTCCGGGCCGGTGCCTATCATCGATGGCTGATCCGTGCCCATTTGGGGAGGAGACGATGCCCGAGGTCGCGCAGCCGAGCCATACTGAGTCGAGCCCGGAGGGTGCAACTCCGATCAGTACCGACCCACTTGCCGCGGATGAGTTGCGGCGCATTGATGCCTACTGGCGAGCCGCCAATTACCTCTCGGTCGGACAGATCTACCTTCTCGACAATCCTCTGTTGCGGGAGCCGTTGCGGGTAGAGCACGTC
>JACWAJ010000026.1 GCA_014874355.1 bacterium
GAGCGCAAAACGCGACGCCTGCAGGCCGTCGATGATGCGATGGTCGAAGCTGAAACACAGGTTCATCATCGGCCTTACGGCAATGGCATCGCCTTCGACGACCACCGGACGTTTGACAACCGCTTCCATCGCCAGTATGCCCGCCTGCGGCTGGTTGATTATCGGCTGAGACAACACGGTACCGAGCGCACCGGTGTTATTGAGAGTGAAGGTGCCCCCCTGGATCTCGTCCAGCTTGAGCTTGTTGGTACGCGCCCGCTCTGCCAAATCGGTCATGGTGGTGGCAAGCCCCGCCACACTGAGACGATCCGCATGCCGCACCACCGGAACGATGAGATTGTCCTCCAGGGCAACGGCAATGCCAAGATGAATGTCGCGTTTCTCGACAATGCCCGCCTCGCCCCACATCGAGTTGACCGCAGGGAATTCGTGCAGCGCCTCGCATGTGGCACGGGCCACAAACGGCGGGAACGTCAACGCAACGCCATGGCGCCGCTTGAACTCGTCTTTGCGTGCAGCACGCAACCGGAACACCCGGGTCATGTCGACATCGACCATCAACCAGGCGTGGGGCGAGGTGTGTTTGCTGCGCACCATGTGTTCGGCGATGGCACGACGCATCGAACTCAGCGGCACGAGCACATCGCCCTCGCCCACCGTCACCGGCTGGCTCTCGGGTGCGGATGGACCTCCGGCAACCGCCGGCACAGCCACAGCTGGCGGGGCGGAATCGCCGCTGCTCACGTAATCGAGCACGTCCTTTCGCGTAATACGACCGCCAATACCGCTGCCTCGGAGCCGGCTGATCTCGATGCCGTGCTCTTCAATGAGCGCCCGCACCGCCGGCGTGAGGTGGTAGCCCGAGGTGTCCACCGGCACCGACGGCGGTGACGGTTGGCCAACAGTCTTGTCCACCACTGCGGGAACGGGCACAGCCTCCGCAGACGGAGCTGCCTCCGGCACCGCTTCCGCTTCGAGAGTGGGCTGGGCCCACGCCGAGCGTTGCTGCGCCGCCTCCACTGTCTCGATGGTGCAGATCGGCTGCCCCACCGCAACCACATCACCCTCTTTGGCAATGTGCTCGCCCATACTGCCGTCGGCCGGAGAGGGAATTTCGGCGTTCACCTTGTCCGTAATCACCTCGGCGATGGACTCGTACTTGGCGACGAACTCACCCGGTTGCTTGAGCCAGCGCGCGATGGTTCCCTCGGTGACGCTCTCGCCAAGTTGCGGCATGGTGACGGTGAGTGCCATGGCGGTGATGAACTCCTTGCCCGATCGGGCGTTCAGTAGGCGGCCAATTCTTTGAGCTTGGCCGTGAGTTTGCCGGTGTCGACCATGTAGAAGTGTTCGAGTGGTGGAGCCCACGGCATCGCGGGAATCTCCGGACCGCCAATTCGCATCACCGGGGCGTCCAGTTGTTCGAAGCACTCCTCGGCAACGATTGCCGCCAGTTCGGAGGCAACCGATACCGCCAGGTTGGACTCCTGTGCAACCAGAACCTTGCCGCACTTGCGCGCGCTGCTGACGATGGTCTCACGGTCGAGCGGGCACAGGGTGCGTATGTCGACGACCTCGCACTCGAAGCCCTCGGCATGCAGGTTCTCAGCCGCTTTGAGAGCGGTGTTCACCATCATCCCGTAGGCGAGGATGCAGATATCGCCGCCCTCACGGACCACATTCGCCCGACCGATCGGCACGGTGTACAAATCATCGGGAACCTCGCCCTTCAGTGAACGGTAACCGCGTTTGTGTTCGAAGAAGAGGACCGGATCGTCATCGCGGATGGCGCTGATGAGCAGCCCCTTGGCATCGTAGGGGTTGCTCGGCACCACTACTTTGAGGCCGGGGATGTGGGCGAAGATCGCCTCAAACGACTGCGAATGGTAGAGCGCCCCGTGAACGCCCCCGCCAAACGGCGCACGGATTACGAGCGGCACGTGCCAAGCCCCATTGCTGCGGTAGCGCATCTTGGCGGCTTCGCTGATGATCTGATCGGCCGCCGGCAGGATGAAGTCCTGGAACTGGATTTCGGCAACGAAGCGCATGCCATACAGCGCCGCGCCGACACCGACTCCCACAATGCACGCCTCCGACAGCGGACTGTCGAGAACGCGCCAATCGCCGAACTCGGCATGCAGTGATTCGGTGGCGCCGAAAACCCCACCCTTGGGACCGACATCCTCACCAAAGATCATCACACTCGGGTCGCGACGCATCTCGTCGCGCAGCCCTTCACGAATCGCGGTGACCATGTTCTTGACCGGCATCAGACGTCTCCGTATACGTGGAGTAAAGCCGATTCGGGAGCGGGAGACGGCGCCGCCTCGGCTTCCTCCATCGCGATGTCGAGTTCGCGCACCATTTCGCCGCGAATCTCATCGGCCTCACCCGGCTTGAGCACCCCGGTCTCTTCCAGAAATGCACGGCAGCGCGTGAGGCAGTCCTGATTTCTGGTCGCGGCGATGTCGTCAGCACTGCGGTAGCGCTTCTCGTCGTCGTCAGAGGAGTGCGATGTGAGGCGCTGCACTTTGGCCTCAATGATCGTCGGACCTTCGCCACGTCGTGCACGATCAACCGCATCGCGGCAGGCCGTAAAGCATCCGGCAAGATCGCCGCCATCTACGATGACGCCGGGTATGCCGTAACCCTTGGCACGGTCGGCCACGTCAGGTGTCGGCATCTGCTTGTCGAGCGGCACGCTGATGGCATAACCGTTGTTCTCGACCAAAAAGACGACGGGAAGTTTGTGCGTCGCCGAGAAATTCACAGCTTCGTGGAACGAACCTTCACTGGTGGAGCCCTCACCAACGCATGTGGCACACACCTGATCGGTGCCGCTGACCTTGATGGCCAGACCGATACCGGCGGCGTGCAGCAATTGCGTCGCCACCGACGACCCCGTCGAGATGATGTTGTGTTCACGAGAACTGAAGTGTGCCGGCATCTGCCGTGCGCCACTGTTGGGATCGCCGGCCTTGGCAAGAATCGCGAGCAGTTGATCGCGAGGTGTCATCCCCAACACCAGGGTGAGTGCAAGGTCGCGATAGTACGGCGCCACCCAGTCGTGGCCGGAGCGCAGGTTCATCCCCAGTGCAACCTGGACGGTCTCATGCCCCATGCCCGAGATCCAGAAGGAGGCTCGGCCCTGGCGATTGATCACCCACATCCGCTCGTCGAGAACGCGCGACCGCACCATATGCCGGTACATCGTCCGAAGGATGTCGGGGTCGAGCCCCGCCTGACGGCTCTGATCAGCCTTTGCCGCTGTCACACGGTGCCCTCCAATGCGTCCTCATGGGGACGCGAATTGCTAAATATGAATGGCCTCGCCAGTAACCGCCAATGCCGCCTCTCCGATGGCCTCGCCAAGAGTTGGATGCGGTGCCACCGCCCGCGACAGCTCAAAGGGTGTCGCTTCGAGCAGGGCTCCAAGTGCGGGACCATATATGAGTTCGGTCACCTCGTGACCGATGATGTGCACCCCCAGAGTGGTGCCGCCCGCATCTGCCACCACCTTGCAGAATCCGCCGACCTCGCCCCAAACGACCGCACGGGCATTGCCGCGGAAAGGCATGATGCCCACGCGCACGTCATGTCCCGCCTGCCTCGCCTGCGCTTCGGTAAGACCCAAGGACGCAATCTGGGGACTGCAGTAGGTGGTTCGTGTCACCAGATTGGAGTCGAGAGGCCGCGGGTTCTTGCCGGCAATCGCCTCGGCCGCAATCACTCCTTCGTGCATGGCCTTGTGCGCCAGCCAGAAACCGCCAACCATGTCACCAACGGCGTAGACCCCCACCTCGCCGGTGCATTGCAGCGGGTCAACGCTCACCACACCCCGATCTATGAGCACGCCGGTACCCTCGATGCCGATGGCCTCGATGTTGGCACTTCGACCCGTGGCGATCAGCAGAACTTCAGCTTCGAGATGCGCCGGCTTGTCACCCGTTTCAACATTGATAGCAACGCCATCATCGCCGCACTTGACCGAATCGAGATCCAGACGTGCGCCCGTAAGACAGCGGATACCCCGTGCCCGGAATTGCTTGCCCAGTTCCTTGCCGATGTCCTCATCTTCCAGCGGCGTCAGCCTCTCCTCCATCTCGACAAGCGTCACCTCGGCACCGCAGGAACGCCACAGGGAGGCGAACTCCACCCCCACCGCTCCGGCACCGACCACGATTGCCGACCTCGGCACGTGGTCGAGGCGTAACGCATCGTCGGATGTCAGCACCTGGAGCCCATCTGCAACCAAACCAGGGAGCAGCTTGGGCCGCGATCCGGTGGCAAGGATGATGGCGGTGGCCTCCAAGCCATCGGTAGTGTCGCCGGCAATGGCCAGCCGGCCGGGTCCGTCGAGCCGCCCTCGCCCGCGCAACACGGTCACCTTGTTCTTTTTCAGCAGGTATTCCACGCCCTTGTGGAGCGTGGCCACAACCGTGTCGCGACGGCTCACCGCCACGCCGTAGTCGAACTTGACCTTCGGTGCGATAACGCCCATGTCACCCCCGCGATGCAATGCGTCGAGGAGTGCGGCGCTCTGCAATAGAGCCTTAGTGGGGATGCAGCCCCGGTGCAGGCACGTGCCCCCCACCTTGTCGGCCTCGACCAGAACGACACGCAAGCCGAATTGGGCAGCTCGGATGGCCGCCACATACCCCCCGGAACCTCCGCCTAGGATGGCAACGTCAAAGCGTTCGGACACAGTCGCCGCAGTATACGTCCCCGATTACTGGAGCAGGTGCAGCGCCGCCTGGAATTGGGCATCCTGGGCGGGGTCACCACTCTGGACGTCAATCCGGAATTGAGCATCCGGGTTTGGCAGCGGCACGACCTTGTCGGGGGTGATCCCGACCCCGTCGATATTCTCGCCATCGGGGCCGTACCATTTCTCCACTGTCAGGTGGAGATCGTTACCGTCAGGCAGCGGGAAATCGTCCTGTACCGAGCCCTTGCCAAAGGTCTTGACACCGACGAGGGTGGCACGGTGGTAGTCGCGCAGGCTGGCGGCGACAATCTCGGATGCGCTGGCCGTGTCCGAGTCCACGAGTACGACCATCTTGGGCTGTGTAGCCACCCCCCCGGACAGCACAGCGTCGTGGGTGACGGTCTGGGCGGTGTTGGGATCACCGTTTTGATCCATGCGACCGCGACGGACCATCACATCCTTGACGGCGCCCCCCGGCGTCAGAAACTGACTGGCAAGTTCCTGGGCTGCCGTGACGTAGCCCCCACCGTTGCCGCGCAGATCGAGGATTATGCCGGTGGCCCCATTCAGGTTCTGCTGCAAGAGTTGCTTGACCAGCTTGCCCGTGTCGGAGTCGAAACCGATCACCTCGACATAGAGAATGGAGCCTATTCGTTTGGCATACACCGAAGGGATCGTCAAGTCTGCCCGCGTCGCCGAAACCGTGAGAGTTCGCGAACCACGCCGCAGGGTAAGGCTCACCGCCGTCCCCGGACGGCCGCGGATGAGCCCGGGCACCTTGGCAAGCTGCGTGTCCACATCAGAACTCAGCGAAGCGACCTCAGTCTTGTCGACAGCCACCAGTACGTCACCACGCTGCACCCCCGCCTTGTCGGCGGGCATACCCAGCCGAACGCCCGAGAGAACCAGCTCGGTGGCGGATGTCCCCGCAACGCACACCGTCCCCCCAAGACAGCGAGCTTCGATGGATACTCCGACACTGCCGGAATAAAGATTGTTCTCTTGCTGCTTGAGCATGTCGAACTGCGACTTGGTCAAGAAGGCGCTGAAACGATCGAGGCCAAATCGCGAGTGCAGCCAATCGACTATGCCCCATTCCGTGCCCTCAGTCGCCTGGTCGGCCCCCAAGTTGCGGTAGACATAGTGGTCCTGAATCGCCTGCCATTCCTGCTCGATACTGGCGCTGTCGATGTGGCTGGACGCGCCACCAATCCTCGGAAACACGCTGCGAGCAACCGAGTCCACCCCGCTGCCGGCGAAATACGGTGACTCGACCAGGTTGACAGCGAGCAGCCCGCTCACATAGCAGGCGATGACCGCTGCCGCCCCAAGCCGCAACCATCTGCCGCCCCGCCCCCGAAGAGCTTGCGCCAATCGACTAAGCCTCACGGAAGGTACTGCAACGGATTCTGGGGCACTTCGTTGAGACGCACCTCGAAGTGCACATGACAGCCGGTGCTGTTACCGGTGCTGCCTTCGTAACCGATCACCTGTCCACGTGCCACGCCCTGAGTGTTGCCGACCGCAAGCGACGTCATGTGGCCGTAAACGCTGCTCCAACCATTGCCGTGCACGATGATGATGTGGTTGCCATAACCGTAACTGGAGTAGAACGTGTAGGCGATTCCGGCATCCGCGGCATGTATCGGCGTACCGCAGGAGTTGACGAGGTCGATGCCGCTGTGGAAGTGATGGGTGGCGCAGCTGGCGTCATAGGGCTCGAACGCAAACGACGTGCAACCGAAATCCTGGCTGATCTCGCCCGACATGGGCCATGAGAAGTGTCCGTTGCCACCACCGTGACCGGCGGCGGCCGCCTGCGCAGCCTTGAGTGCGGCGATCTCCTGATCCAATTCGGCCGCTGCCTGCTCGGCCTGCTTCAGCCGGACCAGGTCGTTAGCCTGCACCTGTGCCAGGTGGGCCCTGGCCTGCTGCTGCGCCTGACGCTGTTCGTCGAGGAGTGCGGCGGCATCGCGCAACTGACCCATAACTGCCTGCTGTGACGCCTTTTCTTCATTGATCGTATCCACCATGCGCTGCACTTCAGCCGCTTCTGCCACAACGCTCAGCGTCAGTCTGTTCTCGGCGTCGGCAACGTGTCGGGCGGAAACCACCCGATCGGCAAACTCGTTGAAGTCAGTCGCGCTGACGATGTTGGTCAGCGTCGTATAAGCGTTGCCCATTTTGTAGACCATCACCATCTGACGTGCCAGCGCTCGCTTGTCCGACGTCAGTTTCGCCTGGACGGCGACAAGGCGGTCCTGAGCCTCGGCCAGGGACGCATTGATGCCATCGAGCTTGACCTGGACCACATTCATCGATTGCTGCGTGGCGACAATCTTTATGTCCAAGCCGGCGACGACCATCTGGAGCGCAGCCTCCTGGTTCTGCGCCACTGCAATCTCGGCTCGAATTTGGTCCATCACAGAGCCGATCTGATTTCGCTGGTTCTGCTTGTCGCCCAGGTCATCGGCCGCGCCGGGATTTACGAAGAGCGCCCCCAGCGAAGCAAGAAAAACCGCCAGCAGGAGACTGGCACGCCGCCGCAGACCCCTCAAGTGGCTCTGCGGTGGGTGAGAACGGTGCAAGAACGTTGGCAAGACTGGCCCCCTAGGCATGAAGCCCTTATACGCTGAGGAATCGACGCACCCCAAGATAGCTTCCAAAGCCCCCCAGCGCCACTCCAACCGCCACCACAAGACCTAGCAGCAGTGTCAGATAGCCGCCGTCGTAGGGCACCGACAAGAGGGTGCTGCGCAGATTGCCGATGAAGAGGCCGTAGCCCGCATACAACACCACCGTGGAGAAACCTGCGGCGATGAGACCCCCGAGAATTCCTTCGAGGATGAACGGCCAGC
>JACWAJ010000027.1 GCA_014874355.1 bacterium
GGTCCATTGGGGGTGCCCAGTCCGGTGGGGCCGTCGTATCCCACCCCTGCATTGCAGAGGTAACTGCCGCTGCAGCTTCCGTTGCTGCCCGAAGTGACATCGTTCAGGCTGGCATTCGAATAGAAGGGGGCTGCACCGGTCGCGGCACCTTCCCCGTTGCCAAGAGCGTATGCCCCGGCAATGATCGGCGCTGACAGTGAGGTGCCTCCAACGACCATCCATCCGCTAGCGGTGCTGTCGTATACGGCTGCGCCCGACGCAGGATCGGCGTCGGCGGAGACGTCGTTTGCCGTGCGACGGGGGCAGCCGGAGTCCGTCTGCCAGCCGGGCTTGGGCTCGTAGGCGCTGCATCCGCTCCCGGTCTCCGCCCAGGTGGTTTCCGACCAGCCTCGCGGGGTCAGTGGCGCTGAGGTGAGCGTCGTCCCACCCACAGCCGTGACGTAGGGGGAGGCGGCGGGGTACGTGGTGCCGTACCCGGAGTCGCCACCTGCAGCGACCATCGCAACCCCGACTTGTCCGAGGGCGGCGTCACCAGAGCTCGCCTCAGATGGGAACTCAGGCTCGCTCCAGCTCATACTCACCACGGTCGCGCCATTGCGGACAGCGGTCTGCACCGCGGTCAGCAGGTCGGGAAGGCTGGCGCTTGTCGCCTCGACAAGCAGAATCTTGCAGTTGGGGCAGACTGCGGAGACCGCTTGCACGTCGAGATCGATCTCGACACCCCACCCCGACGGGTCCGCGGCCGGGTAGCTGGTCCCGCCATATTCGTCCATCTTGCGGAAGCAGCCATTTGCTGTCGTACAGGCAGGCAGACCGAACTGGCTGCGGTAGTAGCCCATGTCCTGCTCCGCAGCGGGATTGTCATATGCCTCCACCACGGCGACCGTGACACCTGTCCCCGCAGTCGAGGATGGCAACGCGTATGCCGACTGGAAGTCCGCGGGTGCCAGCCCACCAGGGGTGGTGGATGGCGTTACCGCCATGTGCTGTGCCGCCAGATCGGGTCGGACCGGCTGTCCACCTTGGAGCAGACGGCGCGCCAGACAGCGGGCGAACCCGGGCTGGGCTCCGGCACAAACGGCTACCGATGACAGCGGCTGGTCGGTGCCAGCTGCAGTTGCCGTTACCCCCATTGTTTGGAGGCAGAGCAGTACGGCACCGACGCCTAGAGACCAAGTCCTTGTCCTGTGCATGCCGTTTGGCCTCCAGTTCAATGCCCCTCAGGGTTGAATGTTAGATGCCGGGTCGCCCCACCGGGTGACAGGGTGGTGACATCAGCCGGCTTGCGTGTTGCGGTCCGGTCCGCGCTCCGTGGCGTTCGCGAGCTTCTCGACCAGGCGCATGAGGGTCTCCAGTTCATCGTCGTTGAGCACTTCGAAGGCATCGACGATGGCGCGCTGATGTGAATCGATGTACCGGCTCACCGGGGTCTTGGCGCCGGTGACCAGTGCAAGACGGACGACACGCCGATCATGGGGGTCGGACTGTCTCTCTACGAGTCCGCACTTGACTAGGCGGTCGGCGAGCTGGGTCATGGCGCTCATCGATGTCGAGCCCAGCGCCGCCGCCAGCTCTCCCATGGTGACGGGTCCCCGGGCGATTACCCCCATCGCCTCCATTTGATGTACGGTGACCTCGCCCATCTCATGACGGATGTTTTCCGGCAGCGAATCCCGGAAGCGTTGAGCCAGCACCTTCTGGAGCATGAGGAAATGACGGGCGTGTTCCTCGCGGAGTTTCATTCTTGACGTCAGGGTCATGATGCGGCGGAACCTTTTGATCCAGGCGCCGTTCGCGCCGGCGCCTGCTTTACCGTCTGTATACTACAGCAAGTGAATGATTTGCAAACGAAAACAACATCATCCATGACGGCAGTCCCCAAACACGGCCGCGGTGTCATCCTAGCCGCCCTCCTGCTTGCGCTGTTCTTGGGTGCACTCGACCAGACCATTGTGGGTACCGCGCTGCCCCGGATCGTCACCGA
Organism: bacterium; assembly: GCA_014874355.1. GTDB lineage: Bacteria > Chloroflexota > Dormibacteria > Aeolococcales > Aeolococcaceae > JACWAJ01. The sequence goes on from JACWAJ010000027.1 coordinate 1,985, forward strand.
GCTGGGAGGCAGCGCGCTCTACACCTGGGTGATAACCGCCTACCTGCTCTCCTCGACGATCATGGTGCCGATCTACGGGAAGTTCAGCGACGTATTCGGTCGCAAACCGCTGCTGCTCATCGGCGTGGCGGTGTTCCTGATCGGTTCGGCCCTGAGCGGCCAGTCACGCAACATGGCCGAGTTGATCACCTTCCGCGCCATCCAGGGTCTCGGTGCGGGCGCACTGTTTCCTCTCTCGCTGGCCATCATCGGCGACCTCTTCACCCCTCGTGAACGCGGTCGCTACCAGGGCCTCTTCGGCGCCGTCTTTGGCATCAGCTTCATCGTGGGTCCGGTGACAGGTGGCCTGCTCACCGACCATTTGTCGTGGCGCTGGATCTTCTACGTCAACATCCCCATCGGTCTTGTGGTGCTGGCGGTTCTGGCCACCGTGTTGCACAACCACCGAGCCATCGATGCCCGGGTGAGGGATCTTGATTTCGCCGGCATAGCGGTGTTCACCGCCGGGGTTGTTCCCCTGCTGATCGGCCTCAGCAACAAGGGCACCACCGACTCCAACGGTGTCATCAACACCTGGACCATATTCCCCGTTGGGGGCCTGATCGCGATCGGCGTGTTCTTCCTGGTGGTGTTTCTTTTTGTGGAGCACCGTGCGAAGCACCCCATCGTGCCGCTGTACCTGTTTCGCGATCGCACCATTGCGGCTTCCAACCTTGTCGTGTTTTTGGTGTCGTTCGGCCTCTTCAGCAGCATCATCTTTGTCCCCCGCTATTACCAGGTAGTGCAGGGAATCAGCGCCACGGAATCCGGCTACATGGTGTGGCCGTTGCTGGTGGGGCTGATCGGATCATCCGTTGTGGGCGGCATAGCCATCACCAAGACCGGCAAGTACAAGCGGATGATCGTGGGGGCGATGGTGCTCGTGACCGTGGGCGGTCTGCTCATGACGCATTTGCAGACGGGCACTTCGAACACGATGCTGTGGATCTGGCTTGCGGTTCTCGGTTTTGGCGTCGGTCCGTCGATGTCGGCCTTCACCGTGATCATCCAGAACGTGGCCCATCCCAAGGATCTTGGCGTCGCCACCAGCACGATGACTTTCCTGCGCCAGATCGGCGGGTCAGTAGGGCTGGCCATCGCCGGGACCATCTTCAACTCGGCGCTGCTCACCAATATTCCGGTGCAGTTGACCGCTCATCAAGTTCCGGCCGCTATTGTCCAATACCAAACCGCCAATCAGTCCACCGCCAGCAACGATTTCACCGGCGTGGAAAGCCTCACCACAGAGTTGAACCGCAAGATCAACGACGAGATCGCCGCTGTGAACAGCAACGTGCAGGCGGGCCGCATCTCGACGGCGGTGGCCCGTACCCAGATCGCGCAACTCCACTCCACTCAGCAGTACGTTCCCAACATGGTCGCCGGTATTCACGACTCCTTCTCGCTTGCCGCGGGCACGGTGTTCTGGCTCATCGTGGTGGCTGGGGGAATGGCGTTTCTGGCCTCACTCATGGTTCCCGAAGTGCCGCTGCGTGCGCATCATCACGCCGGTGCTGCGGAGGTCGCCGACCTCATTCCGGGTGGCGAAATCGTGATGGACGGTGACGAAGAGGCTGGGGCGGTATAGGAGCGTTGCTAGCCCGGCAGGCTCAGATATCCCTCGCCGCCACCGAGTGCGTCGAGCAGCGGATCATCACCGGCGTCGTCGCGTAGCTCGATCACGAGGTTGTCACCGGCGTTGCGGATGTGTGTCCCGAAACTGGTGAGCAAATAGGCGCAAACATTGGGATCGACCGCGTAGAGCGCGGCGAGCCGGATCGTGGGGGCGGCGGTGCCGAGATTGCCGCACGCTTTTGCAAAGGCGGTCTGCCAGGGGCCTGCCGAGAACTGGTTCCAGGACCCCTCAAGTAGGTGTTGCGCGATGGCTGCGAGTGCGTAGATCCGGGTTCGATAGGGGTCGGGAGTTGCATTCCAGAGCAGGCGTTCGTGTTGCAGGCCGTGGAGCAGATCCCGGCAGCGATCGGTCATGTCATCTGGAGGAATCGCTATCCAGGTTTGGTTCTCAGTGGTTCGGGCGGTGCGGCCGTGGAGAGTGACGATGGTGCCGGGAGCGGCAGTTGCGGTGTCGATCATGTGGCGCAGGCTCGGGTCGTCGGCATAAGTTCCCAGCGCTTGGGTGGTTTCCTGTGTCCAGGCGGTGGTGAGGCGCGTGATCTGGTTGTCCTCGATCAGGGCCAGAGGCAGGGCGAGACGCGGCACGCCGATTTCCAGGCCGGCCTCCACGGTGTCGTGCTCGGTGTTGCGCGGCAGCAGCAGCACGGCGCCGAGCGCGTCGGCGGCAACGGTGGAGAAACCCAAACCCCAGCGTGTCCGGTCGCCGCGGCTGCGCGCTGTGACCCTTCCTGCGGTCTTGGTGTAGCCGTCCCACGACAGCATGAGCATGCAGTCGTCGCGCCAGGACAGGCGCAGCCGGCCGGCGTGATCGTGGACGGTTGCATTGACGGCGAACTGCGTCAGGATCAGCGCGATAACTTCGGGACTCTGCAACCGGCTGTCGGGCTCCGCCGCGTCGATTTGCACCTCCACGGCCAGGCGGGTGGCAACCGCGGACTTGACCAGTTGCATGGCATCGGAGACCGAGCCTTGGTTCAGGGCGGTGCGGCCCACGACCAGACGCAGCGATGCGGCCAGCACGGCGAGTGCGCGCTGTTCATCGCCCTGCACGGCCATTACGGCCGTGTCCAGTTCGCGGAGCAGGCGGTCGACGGCGGCGCGGGCGGGTGGCGCTTCAGGGTCGAAGGGGTTGACGACGAGCTGGTTCGCGCCCAGGCGGTACGGGGCCGCACCGGGGAGGGGATCGGTCCATTCCGGTGTGCGCGCCAGCATCGCCCCGGTGGCATCCAGCACCGCCGAATTGAGGGGGAGGCGCTCGGCGTCGGCCAGGTCCAGCCTCATGCCGGGTCGAGCTTGGCCGGGTCGGGGATGGCCCTGCCCGTTCGCTTACGCTTCTCGCGGGAGATTTCGGCCTTGCCGTCGGGGTGCTGTGCCCACCAGCTGTCGTTCAACGTCTTGGCCTCGGTGTCAGGCATTACCCGGAGCGAGAAGGTTCGGTGGCCGTGTGTGTTCACTGCGACTGTGGAGCGGCATTGGCGCAGCCAGTCGGCCAAGCGTTGCACCGCGCGAACCTCGGCCTCGCTGGAGAACGTGACCGTTGGAGCGGTCATGGACTTTCCGTCAGGACGTTTGCGCCACCACTCCTTCATAAGGAGGTGGGCGACCGCATGGTGAAAGACCTGGCTTGTGGGAACGTGGACGGCGTAGGATCTGTGGCCGCGACATCCGATGCTGAGGTCTCCGGCCGACACCGTGACGATTCGCGAAATACAGGAGAACAGGCCGTCGTGGCCGCGTTCTTTGACAACAGTGATGGCGCGCGCGTGGGCCCGGCGGATGGCCTGCTGGGCGTGAGCGGAAAGAAGCTGTGAGCTGTTCACGATCACCTCGCATGCCGGAAACGAGCGGTCGAGAATCTCCAGCACCTGCCGGCTGGTGACGGTGTTGTCGGATGCCATGGACAGATCCCAGTCGACGATCGCAACAAGCGGGGGGGAAGGGGCCTTTTGGAGCCGGCGGATGGCCTGGGACGCGGAGGCGGCCGCGAGGGGCAGGAAGTGGCGCGCCTCCACCATGGCGCAGAGTTCAGCCCGGGTGACGGGATCGTCCTCCAGCACCAGGATGGGTGTGGTCATGCCGGTATCAAGACCGCGGTGCGCGGTCCAGGGCGGGCCATCAAGCGAACCAGAACCCGGTTATCGTGATCTTGGAGATGCACACGTGCCGAGTGTATAAGGTGTCGCGTTGGTGTCGGAGTGTGTGGTCTAGGTTTGGATCATGGCCGGGCAATGCTGGACTGCATGGGTGGATCTCTCCGAGGTTCGCCGGCTGGGCATCGTGCGTGAACCAGGCGAGGTGCCTGGCGCGGCGGCGCGATCACGAGTGGAGGGGAGGCTGCCGATCAGCCGGTGGCAGACCTCTTGCACCTGGGACTGCATTTCGGGGCTAGACGATCTGACCGAGATCGGCAGGGGTGGGTGTGGCGTGGTCTATCGCGCCCACGATCACGCGGTCGGTGGCGACGTGGCCGTCAAGATCCTGCCTGCCGGGGGCTGCGAAGAGACGCTCAACGCCTTTCAACGTGAAGTCAAGGCCCTCGGCCAGATCTGGCATCCCAATGTCGTTCGCCTTCACCGGGCGGGCGTCACGGAGGACGGACAGCCGTACATGGTGATGGAGCATATTGAGGGTGGATCCTTTGCCCAGCGGCTGGCTGCGCGAGGGGCGTTGCCTTGGGCTGAAGTAGTCGATGCGGGGGTCAAGCTTGCGTGTGCGCTCGATGCCGTACATCGGAGCGGTGTTCTGCATCGCGATATCAAGCCGGAGAACATACTTGCCGGCGAAGCCGGTGAACCCAAGCTGGCCGACTTCGGCATTGCCCACAGCGCCGGATGTGGACATACCCGCACCGGGCTGGCGCACACGACCGTGGCGCACGTGCCTCCCGAGTCGCTCAACGGAGTACGCGCGTCGCAGACAGGCGATATCTACTCGCTCGCCTCGACACTATGCACTCTGATTCTTGGTCGCGCGCCGTTTGTGGAGGACCCGGCCGATCCGGTGGCGGCAGTCCTGCAGCGGATCGCCTGTGCCGATCCCCCCGATCTAACCGTGGCCGCGGGAGTTCCGAGTCCGGTTTCCAATGTGCTTCGAGGAGCCCTTGCCAAGAAGCCCGGGGATCGCCCCGCGTCAGCGCTGGACTTCGCAAGGAACCTGCGACTGGCACAGGTGGCTGCGGGCACACAACCGACCGCACTGGTTGTCCCCGACACCTCCGCTGCGCTTTATTCGACCCGGTTGCTTCCTCTGGATCTGGCGGCCACAACGGTGCTGATCACGGCTGGGCCCCAGAAGGGGCGACGTCTTCGCTCACCGCTTGCCCTCAGCACTGCCGCTGCAATGACCGTCTCAACCGCGCTTAGGGAATGGGCCGAGGCGCGGGCTTGACGTTGTGAACCAGCCCGTGACCGCACTTACGTGCCACAGAACCTAGAGGGTGTCGCGTTGGTGTCGGAGTGGGAGGTTTAGGCTTGGAGCATGGCCGGGCAATGCCGGACTATGCGGCTGTAGAATGGCGCCACTCAAAAGTGTCACGCTGGCTTGCAACGAGGCAGCGTGACACTTTTGAGTGGCGCCATTCTACAGCCGCATAGTCCGGCATTGCCCGGCCATGCTCCAAGCCTAAACCTCCCACTCCGACACCAACGCGACACCCTCTAGGTTCTGTGGCACGTA
>JACWAJ010000028.1 GCA_014874355.1 bacterium
CTCCTCCACGAAGACACGCAGGCCGATGGGCTTGGCCTCGGCCTGCTCAGCGATCAGGCCTTGCAGCCGGCCAAGCGCGGAATCAGAAACAGTGATCATCGACAGCCATCCTTGAGGAGATTCTTGTTCAACGCGCCAGAACTCCCTGGCGCAGTGTTCATCATACCCGACGACCCGGAAACTCAAATCCACCAGATGCGGGGACCGGCCGGTTCACACCGGGACAGCGGTACCGGAATGGTTGCAACCGTCCATCAGGGTTGTGACTGCCAGTTGCCACCGTGCGCCCGCAGGCAGAGACTGGTCCCACGCAGTCATCCGTCTCAGGCGGAGGTTTAGCGATGGTCCGGCCGACAATCCCCAACAGCCGTCCTACTGCCAGCCTGCTACGTCGCATCGGGACCACCACCCCTGTCGTAGTCGGCGTATACGCACTCAGCTCCATGGCGCTGGGATTCGGGTTCGCCAACCCCGTCGTCGACGCCGTCGGCCTCCTCTCCACAACCGGTGGCTATCTTGCCGGCAATGCCGGTATCCACCACCTCACTTCGAGCCTCGACTCCGTGTAGTTGGTTGGGATACAGATTTCCGGATAGGCTCTAAACCTCGCCCCGTGCCGCCTCTACTGCATAGCGCGGTAGGTGTACATCCTCGCGACCGACAAAACGCATTGCTGCGGCAACATGATGGTGCCCGGCAACCTCATCTATCAGTCGGTGCATCTCCTGGCAGGTACGGCGATACGACGGGTGCCCCTGGGGTGAAGTGCGCAGCTCGATCATATGCATCGCCTCGCGCGCATTGAATTTCAGTGTGTAACGCAGACGGTGCCCCAAAGTGACGAGATAGGCAGCCTGTTCCGGCAGGTCAGGATACAGTGTGGCGTAGGCAGATTCGGCAGCTTCGACCGCCTTACTCCAATGATCGCCAAGGCCGGCCGCGACCACCTCCTCAGGAATCGAATAGCCCAACGCGGGGGTGAGAGATTGCCATTGGGAGGTCAGCATGCGATGCCGTTGCAGGTCTCGAAAAGCCCCGTAATCGGAAATCACTTCGAACGTGTAGTCGCAGTACTCGAAACCACGCCCCGGCTTGTGCCGCCGGTTGCGGCGATCGCCAACGATCTGCGCGAACACCGCCGCGCGACGATCCTCTGGCAAGGCGGCCACCGCCGCAAGCACATCATCGAAGCCGCTCCTGGCATGCGGGTACAACGCACCCGCAATAATCTTGTTCTCGCCATCCTTGTCCCAATCCAGCAGGCGGACGCCAGGGTCGACATGCGCAGGGGCAGCCCCGATATCCACCGCCACATGCGCCACCGCGTCACGCGTCCGCTCCAGGTACTCAACCCACACGCCACCGCGATCAGGACGGTCCATCCGCGACACGAAGTCGGGCACAGCGGCGCGCAGTTCTTGTGCTATCAACTCGGCATAACTTTGCGCCTCGGGCAGAGGATGTGCCCGAAGCCGAAACACCATCTGTTCGAATGCCTGCGGCGACGCGAAAACCCCGACGTTGCTAACGGTTCCTGCAGGCAGCAGGCCTCGCAGGATGTCGAGTGTCAGTGCAGAAATCGCCCGACGCCGCGCCGCGGCGTCCTCCTGCTGGGGAAGCGTCGTGTCCAGATGCTCGCGCAAAGGTTCTCTAAGCCCACGATATGCGTCAAAGAGCCCGTCCATAGCCGTGACATACACGTCGCGATGGGACGACGCCAGCACCTCTGGATCGCGGTGGTAGCGGAACCATCCGTCACGGTGGTCGGCATAGGGGATGTAGCGCGTCGACTGTTCCAGATAGGCGGCAAGCCGTCCCCACTCGATCGCCTTGGTCAGTAGTTGCGACACCTGCTCACAGGCAATGTGCACGCCACCCAGTTGGGCTACCGAGTCATCACCGAACTCACTGACGACACGGCTGAAGAGATCGCTGGCGTGGGCCACCCCAGCCCCACCCACAATCCCTCCTGGCTCACCGTCGGCAGCCAGAAACTCATCCAGCAGCAGCCGGCGCAGGTTCTTGGAACTGCGGCTGTAGCGAGCAAAGAGTGCAGCCGCGGTGACCTGCGGCAGACCCGTGAGCGCAAACACCGGGCGGTCGACATTGCTGACATAGCGGCCGAGCGTGAGCAGTTCCGATGGAGTGAACTGTTCGACGTGGTAGGGACTCGCCGGGGCTTCTCGGATCATCGACACCTCCCGGCTCGTGGCATGCCCACGAGCTGTGAGCGGGACTCTACGCGGCATGAGGCGTGAGGTCGACTACCAGCTGACGGTCCAGATGGATGGGCAGGTCGTCTCCAACACCAACGGGACTCTGGCGGGCTCTGACGGCGCGCTATCGGACCCCATCACGTTCGATTGGGGAAGTAGCGGATCCTCCGCGTCGCCCTCGCCCTCGTCCCGCGGGTAACACGATCAGAATGGAAATCGCGCGAATCGGAATCGTTGGTGCCGGGATCATGGGCTCGGGCATAGCCGGGGTCTTTGCCCGTCAGGGGTTCACCACGATCGTCTGCGACGTCGACAGCAAGGCGCTCGCAGATGGAAAGACTCAGATCGAGAAGTCGCTGGCACGTGGTCGCCAGACCGGCAAGCTCAGCGAAGCCGACGCCAAGCGCATCCTCGGCCAGTTGCGGTTCTGTACCTCGCTGGATGAGCTGTCGCGTTCGGACCTCATCATCGAAGCCATCGTCGAACGTCTGGACATCAAGCTCGATGTCTTCGCGCGCCTCGACGAACTCACCCCCGATCACACCATCCTGGCGTCGAACACCTCGTCGCTGCCGCTCATCGAGCTTGCCAAAGCCACCCACCGCCCCGATCGCGTCGTTGGCATGCACTTCTTCAACCCTGCCCCCGTCATGAAGCTGCTGGAGCTCGTCCGCAGCATCGCAACCAGTGACGAGACCCTGGCAACCGTGCGCCAACTCGGGGAGAAGCTGGGCAAGACCGTCATCGTGGCCCAGGACCGGGCCGGATTCATCGTCAACCTCCTGCTCATCCCGTACATCGCCAATGCCATACGCCTATTCGAATCCGGCTTTGCCAGCCGTGAAGACATCGATACCGGGATGAAGCTCGGTTGCAGTCACCCGATGGGCCCGCTGGAACTGGTCGACTACGTCGGCCTCGACACCACACTCTTCGTCTGCGAAACGCTCCATGCCGAATACGGCAACCCTGAGTACGCGCCACCAACGCTGCTCCGGCGAATGGTCGCCGCCGGGTACCTCGGCCGCAAGAGCGGTCGCGGATTCTACGAGTACCCGCCCCGCTAATTTGGGCCCCCTGAGGACGGCGGCGCCGAACCGGGATGCATCTGTGGCGCCTCGAGAACGTGGAGTCGCAAGCTCTGCATCTGCCGGCCCTCGTACCAGAACTCGATAGCGTAGAGACCGGCCGCCCCAAACATCGGCTGCATCAGGGTCACGGTGGGGATGGTCACCTCGCCGTCAGGTGATGGCGAAGGCCCGGTGGCCTGAAATTGGAGGCTGGCAGGAGCCACAACCAGATGTCCATCGCCGTCAACCAATCGAACTTCCACCGTGTGCGTGCGTCCCACGTCGGCCGCGATGAAGCGGAACTGCGCCACCACTGAGAACTCGGCCCGGCCCGGGAGTTGCGGCAGGGCCACCCCACTGAAGCCTCCGCCCAGAACGTAAAGCTTGCCATCAGGCGGCACACTGGCACGGTCGGCGAAGAAGGCGAAGGTCAATTCCATGGCACGAAGCTTGCCACGTTGAGAGTAACCCGTGACAGGCTGCTGGCTCTGACGCCTATCATCGAATATCCTGATCTTGCATCACTCGACACAGAGGAAGACACCATGAGTTACCTACGCGGTTTTGTTCACGGTGCAGTCATTGGCGCCGCCGCCGGGATTTGCTTCGCTCCTCAAGCCGGCAAGCAGACACGCGAACAGCTGTCGAGATGCTCGGATGCGTGCATGGATTGCTGCCACACCATCGAAAAAACGGTGCATAAGATGGCCCCTCTGGTCGCGCCACTGATGAGCCGGATGCGCAACGAGCCCATCGAAAGCGACATCTACACAGACGAGAGTGACGCCACCGTGCACATCCACGACGAGCCCTAACAGGGCGATGAAAATCTGACGATTTTCACGCCTGGGTCAAGAAGGTGCCGGCTCACGGCGGGCCAAGCCCGCCTACACCGGAGAATTGCTCAGCAGGCTTTTAAGGCGTGCGCAACACCGATCGGGATTGACCGACCTCGGCATCTCCGAGGGTGCCTAGTCCTGCAAGGACAGCCAGCACACCGAATACGGTGTCGAAGATGTTGACCACCACGGGGAAGTGGAGGCCCGCAACACCGGTGCTTGCCTGAGCGTTGTCCCCCACAACCAAGCCGAGGGCGGCGAGCATCAGCAGGAAGATTCCGGCCGCCAGGACGAGCAGACGCCCGCCGCTACGGCTGGCAAACAGGCCCACGTAGGCAAACAGAACGAACATCAGCAGATCGACGGCATCGCGAGCCCACGTCATCTGCAGTGTGATTCCGCCAAGGTTGCCGCCGGCCTCACCCGTGGTCACCGCATTGGCATTGCCGAGGAACAGCCCGCCTACACCGACAATGAGGAAGACGAGCATGCAAACCTGTGCGTAGAAGCGAGCCATGATTCTCTCCAGGAAAGCCTAAGAACGGATCCGTGAACGCCGATCCGGCATCATAACCGCCAGCCGTTGAACCACTCAGTCCTCAACTTGACCATGCCGCGCCAAGACCACCGTGACGTTGTCGCGAGAGCCGGCCTCGAGCGCCAGCGAGCAGCAGCCTGCGGCAGCGCGTGCCAGGTCGCCGGTGGCCCACAACCGCCCCAGCAGTTCGTCTTCGACCGCTTCCCAGATCCCGTCTGAACAAAGTGCCAGCGTACTCTCGCCGTCCCAATCCACACTCACGATCTCTGGCACCACGGGATCTCCCGTCACCGCTCTAGTCAGCATCGAGCGACGCGAATCACGACGAGCTTGCTCTGAAGTGAGTTCCCCGGCTACGACGAGATCGGCCACCGCCGAGTGGTCGCGGGTCAGGATCCTAAATCCGCCCTCCGCATCGCACATGTAGGCCCGGCTATCGCCGACATGCACAACCTGGAGACTCCGCAACGTAAGACACGCGGCGACAAGCGTCGTGCCCACAATGCCACCGCCAAAGGTGGCGCGCACCCGGCCGACCGCTTCGGTTGCCGCCCGCACCGCCGCCTCGGGATCGGCACCGTCGCCGAAATGGGACAAAACTGCCTGCAGCGCCGCAGCCGCCGCTTCACCTCCATGGCCGCCACCGCCCAGACCATCGGCCAAAGCTATCGCCACGCCCTCCGGCGTCGCAACGCAGCCGAAGCGATCCTGATTCTCGGAGCGTACCCGGCCGATGTCACTGACAGCCGCGATCTCGATACTGCCTCCACCAACAGTGTGAACAGAGCGCTCGACCCTGTCCGGGTCGACGCTCATGCGACCGCAGTCTGGCCGGCGACCTCATCGGAGGCGGCATGGCCGAGAACTAGGCGAACGACTTCGTCAGCACACTCCACCGGGTCGAGACATTCAATGACGGTCATTCCCAGCTTCGCGGCCGCGTCGGTGTTGCACTTCAAGTCGTCGACAAACAGGCACTCACTGGGCTCGACGCCAAGACGGCGGCATGCAAGTCGATAGATGGCCGGATCGGGCTTGCGCAATCCAACCTGTGAGGAGTCGACGATGGCGTCGAAGAGTTCGTCGACCGGCGCCACTCGGCGCAACATCTTGTCGCCATCGGCCCACATGTTGGTGAGCAGCGCAGTCCGCACCCCGCTGCCACGCAACTGCCGGACCGCATCCTGCATCGCGCCACACGCGGCAATATCTCGCCCGAACACTGCCACCTCGGCCTCCGCCGGAGCAATCAACGGGTTACCGGCGGCAGCGTAGCGACGGCACAGCCGCACGAAGAATTCGGAGTAGGAGATCTGCCCCGTCTCCAACAAATGGAGATCGTGCGCCCCCGTCGGCAGGTGATAGACGCCTTGAAACTCAGCCAGAAAGAACCGGACCAGACCCAACATCTCATCGGAAACGTGGGAATAGTCCTGGTAGAGGGGTTCGGTCATCACACCGCCAAAATCGAAGATGGCGGCTCTAAGCGGCACTATAGGCATAAGCGCTCCAGAAAGAGGATCTTGTCGAAACCCCATTGTGGCACGCACGCGCGGGTCGCGTGGTTACTCTGGCAGCATGAACCTGGCCCTGGTATTGAACGACCGTCCCTACGCCATCGCCTTTGCGCTCAGCATCGCCGCCTGGATGACACTGGAAAGCCGTCTCGTCCGGCGCGACTGGCACATTGGCATCCACCACATGCCCAACAGCGACCGGGGCAGTGCGCGATGGGTGCTCCTGGGCTTCTTTGCCGCGATAGCCGTCGCAATCGCCTGCACGCTCCAATTGGACAGGCTCAGCCTCGGCTCCACCGTGGCTCCCGCGCTGCTCGGCCTGATGCTGATGTGGGCGGGGATGGGCCTGCGCCTCTGGGCGGTGCTGACGCTGGGACGCTTCTTCCACCTTGTCGTCATGGTGGAGGACGATCAGCGCGTAATCGATGCAGGACCGTACCGGGTGCTGCGCCACCCCTCATACGCCGGCGCGATGCTCACGCTGGTCGGGATTGGCGTGGCACTGGCAAACTTCGGCGCCATGGTGGCCTGCATACTGCTGCCCGCAATCGGGCTGTGGCGCCGGATCACCACCGAAGAGAACGTCCTCCGCCAAAACCTGGGCGAGGCCTACATCGCCTATGCGAAGCGAACCAAACGGCTCATACCCGGGATCTGGTAAGAGCCTATTAGGCTCTAAAGGCTACGTCGTGCCGAAGTAACGGTCGCCAAAGTCACCCAACCCCGGCACGATGAACTTGCGCTCGTTGAGCTGGCGATCGACGGTAGCGGCGAAGACGCGCACGTCAGGGTGCCGCGCCCGGAGCGCGGCGATGCCCTCGGGGGCTGCGACGACGCACGCCAGGCGAATGCGCTGCGCCTGCTGTTCCTTGAGCAGTTCGACGGTGGCAATCGCCGACCCTCCGGTGGCCAGCATGGGATCGAGAATGATGGTCTCCGCGCTGGCCAGTTGGGCCGGCAGCTTCTGGTAGTAGCTGCGCGCAATGGCGGTCGCCTTGTCGCGCTCCAGCCCCACGAAGCCGACCTTGCTACCCGGGACGAAGTCGCTCATAGCGTCGAGCATGGCTAGACCCGCACGCAACACCGGAACGAAGATGACACTGCGGTCGAGTACGCGCCCGCGGCACAGCTCCAGCGGGGTTGCGACATCAACCTCACGGCAGGGCAGATCCGCCAGGACGTGAAATGCCAGGATCAACGTCAGCAGCCGGGCATGGCGTCGGAAGTCGTCGGTGGTGGTGCCGGCGTTTCGCAGGGTCACCAGCGACGTGTCGACCAGCGGGTGGTCGACAACTACGAGGCCGTCGCTCGGAGGGGCGGTCATCACCGTGAAGCTTAGTCTGTATCCCCACATCGGGGTCCGATTAGAGACTGAGAGATCCGGAGTGGCGCCCACAGTGCGCGTGGCCGCTGTTTCGCAACGCCGTCTTCGCCAGCCGGCGCATGTGTCGAAGACCTCGCAGTTCGTAGATGAGGAAACCGGGCCAGTCTCGCAGCTGTGTCGGCGCGAAACGGAAACGCACGTGCAACCCGTGGTTTCGATAGTGGCGGAAGAAGTACGGCGCCCGCAAATGCCATGACGACGTCACCACGGTCACCCGGCTCACGCCCGGCATGGCCAGGATCAACTTCAGACACTCCGTAGCATTCTCGGCTGTGCTCATGCTCCACTCTTCGAGTACCAGCGGAACATTGGCGCCACTCCACGCCGCCGCCATCTGCCTGGCCTCGGAATCGCCCTTGGCTCCCCGGCGGCAAGGAAATCGGGATCGAGATGAACGTCCTGCCGGGCATGACCCAGCACCACGATCACGGTGTCGGAGTGAGGAGCCTCGGGTGGGGTCATCATCGCGTCCGGGTCACCTTGCTGAGTCCACGCGAGGCGTCGGGATCCTCACCCTGGCGTCGTGCCCAGGCCACGGCCAGTCGCTGACCGAGCACCACACCGGCAATGGCATCCAGGCACGCATCACCGCACGATGGTACGACATGGTCCAGGTCGATCATGTGCACGTGTTCGCAGCGGGAGAGCGCCGGTGCATTCACATCGTCACCCCGCAGCAGTGCCAGTGTGACCTCCCCCGTCGCCACCGGACCGTGAAGGTAGTCCACGATCGACTCCGCGGCAACGGTCCAGCCAGCGATCTCGGCGAACTTGAGCGCGATCTCGTCGGCCTCCCACTGCGCCGCAAGACTGGAGCAGACGATGGTTCGTGGCGACTCCCGGGGCAGGAGCGCTTCGATATCCAGGTCGTTCATGTCAACAACGGTGGCGACGGCGGCAACGAAGGCATCGAGTTGCTTTCCAGAGACGTCGCCAGCCAGCAGACGGATCGCCAGCGCCTGCGCGGTCACCGTCTTGGTCGCGGCCACAACGCGCTCGTCACCGGCGGTACAGGCGATGACCATATCGGCCGCCGCGCCGAGTGTCGACGCCACCGAGTTCACAACCGCGATGGTCGTCACCCGCTGAGACCGAGCTGCCTTGACCACGGCCAGGAGCGCATGGGTTTCACCGGATTGAGAGACCACGACGAGTACGTCGCGACTATCCAATAGCGGCAACGGCACCCCGGCTCCAGGCGCCGCAAGCACGGTGGCGGGCAGATGCGCCACAACCTCCAGCGCGGCAGCACCGATACCCGCCGCGTGGCGGCTGGAACCGATACCGGCAAGCCGGACCACCCGGCATCCGGCAAGAACCTGGCGAGCCTGGCTGAGTGCTGAGGCGTTGACGGTGCCGAGGCGCCGCAGTACCTCCGGCTGCTCGGAGATGTCTTCGAGAATGCGGGGAGTGCTCACAACGCCATCTCAGGTGATGCCGCCACCGGCACACCGCCCCGAAAGACCTCACGAACCCCAAACGCAGAGTCGATGAGGACGATGTCAGCCTGGCAGCCAGGAGCAAGATGGCCGATGTCATCACGGCCCAAGGCGCGCGCCGGGGTTTCCGCCACCAACTCCACCGCCCGCTCCAAATCCAACAGGCGCACCGCCCTGGCAAAGCTGGCGGCGATGTCCACAAGACTTCCGGCGAGGGTCTCGCTGCCGGCGACGATGGCGGCGCCGTTGGCGCCTTCGATACGTCGCGTCCCCAGACTGCAGTGAGAGGCCGGCGCCCCGGCTGTGGCCACGGCGTCAGAGACGATGAAGGCGCGCCGTCCCAGTTGGGCAAGCGCCAGACTCGCGACCGGTTCGACCACGTGAACGCCGTCGAGGATCAGGCCGACAAAGAGCCCGTCGAGGAGCATTGCAGCCCCGACCACGCCAGGCTCGCGCTGATGGAGCGGCCGCTGCGCATTGAAGAGGTGGGTGACCATCGTGGCGCCGGCCGAGCGCGACGCCACGACCTCGGCATAGGTCGCGTCACTGTGTCCCACACTCGCCACCACGCCCCTGGCAGCGAGATGGCGGATCACGTCGAAGGCGCCGGGCAGTTCCGGTGCCAACGTCCAGATGGCAATCGGCACGGCTGATTCCGCCAGCAATGTCTCGACCCAGGCGATGTCGGGCTCGCACAGCGCGGTTGCATCGTGAGCGCCGCGCCGTGACGGTGCTAGGAACGGGCCTTCGAGGTGGGCGCCAAGCAGACGTGGAGTGCAGTGGTTCTCCCCCACCAGCGCCATGCGGGTCAACGGATTCGAGTAGGCATCCTTGGGTGAACTGACCAGCGTCGGACACCACGCCGTCACGCCACGGCGGAGCAGCGTTTCCCCAGCACGTACCCAATCGTCAACGCCGGCATGGAGAAAGTCGACGCCGCCAAAACCGTTGACCTGCAGGTCGATGAACCCGGGAACGGCGGTGAGGCCGGGGTGCTGCGAGACCTCGGCACCAGGCGTTTCACCTACGGACGACGGCATCCCGCAGGCAACGATGCGCCCCCCAAGGGTGAGGATCGAGGCCGGCTGCCGTACACCGTGCGGCGTGACCGCAGCGCCAACGTCGAGCCGCCGTAGCACCTCGGCAGACCCTTGATCACCGGCAGTCTGTCGCATCACCGCGACAGACTAGCAGCCTATCCCAGAACGTGTTTTGACCTCCGGCCCGAGCAGGCCGCCGCTCAGACCGCCGACCAGCTCACAGCCCGGTGTCTCACACATTGTTGGCAGAAAGGGCCCTCCTCTCCACCCACGGCGCAATTAAAGCGTAGGTCATCACAACAGCGCCTGTTCAGCGAATGACGCCAGCGTCCTCTTCAGCCTCAAGCTCGGCAAAGAGATCATCCGCATCGCGAGTGGCGCCCGCAACCAGAGCGGTATCCGCCTCTTGCATGCCACGCGCGTACTCGGGAGCACTGCCCAGGACAAAGTCCTCCAACCCGGCCTCGTCGATGGCCACAAGAGCCGCCACTGGACGGCCATTCCTGATCACCAAGGTTGGGTGTCCCGTCTTCTCAACCTCGTCGAGAACGTCGGCGGTATTCCGTGCCAGGTCGCGAGCATTGACGGTGGTCATGGCATCATTGTCAGACATTTGCCTGACGCTTGCAAGGACCGTTCGGTCACAGTTTGCGCACCGCCTTCTCCAGATCCCGCCGATTCACAACCCTGGCGACCAGGAAGCCGGATTCGGCGCCAGACGGCACTTCGCCGGAACTGAGGGCCCGGTACAGCACGCGCCAGTCCCCCGCCCGCATTCGAAGCCACGGCGCCGCGCCCCGGAGCGCCTTCACATCAAGGTTGGCATCACCTCGACGCAAGCTGGCGAAGGCTTCGCGAATTCGATTTCGCTCTGGGTGGCTCAGTCCGCGGATGTCCTTCTCTGCAGCGGGAGCGAGCCGCACCGAAACGGTCGTCATGGCCGCCAGCTTGGCATGTACATCGCGGTCCCTGCGTTCGCTCTCTGGCGGTCAGGCCAGCCCTCATCGCCGTAACTTCCGGTTCGCATGAGGCGCCCCCGTTGCTGCGAATACCCCGACCGGGTCGTCTTGGCCCGGAATCGCGTCCGATCGCATTTTTCGCACCACACAAGACAGCTTCCGGAACACGAGCGGAGACTCTACCGGGCGGAGGGCCAGCTCACAGCCAGGTGCGCTCCGCCGAGTTCGCTCGTGCCAACGATCCAACTGCCGTGGGTGGAACGGACGACGATGTCCGCTATGGCAAGGCCGAGACCGGCACCCTCCTCGCCACCCGCGGCGCGATGAAAGCGCTCGAAGATGCGGGCGCGATCTTCTGCGGGGATGCCTGGACCGCTGTCATCGACAGCCACGGTCACCCGGCCGGATTCCGCGATCACCGACAGGTGGACCCGACCACCTTCCGGCGTGTAGCGGCAGGCGTTGTCGAGCAGGACGCCAAGCAGGCGGTCGGCCCACTCGGGTGGAGTGACGATGAGCATGGATCCCTCACCAGCCGTTCCGAAGGTCAGCGCGATGTTCTTCTGGGCGGCAACGGGAGTGAAGCGCTCAGCGGAGTCGTGGGCGAGGGCTGCGATGTCGGTCAACTCCGCACCGGGCGGATCGGGTTTGGCGTCGACTCTCGCGAGCCAGAGCAGCGAGTCGACTATGTGTCGGAGGCGACCTCCCTCGTGCCCGATACGCTGCAGGGTGTCGCGATACTCCGCCGGCTTGCGGGTCTTGCCCAGCGCCAGCGATGTCTCGGCTTCGATCACCGCCACCGGCGTACGCAGTTCGTGCGACGCATCGGCTGTGAAGGCCAGTTGCCGCTGGCGGGCCGCCTCTATCGGTCGGCCTACCTGCCGGCCGACCACCAGCGCGCCGAGAAGTACGAGCAAACAAAGCGCCGGAACGACAAACAACTCGGTGACGATGAGCGAGGCCATGTCGCGATCGGCAACATCGCGCGACTGCCCGATGACCACCCAGCGCCCGCCCGGAATTGCCTCTCCTGATATGCGGAAGTTCACTCCGCCAAGTGCGACGTCCGTGGGGCCACTTACGTGCCTTGCCGCATCTGGCAGGTCGGGAGTATTCGGCGTCCTTGCAAAGATGCTGCCGTCACTGTCTATGACCCACAGCGCCAGCGGCAGGTTGAGCGAGTTCTGCTCCTGATCGGGGGTGCGACGGGGCATACCCTGACCCATGTCAGTACCGGAGGTTATGAAGTCGAGCCGGGACTGCAGACGGCTGTCGATGCTCTGGACCGCATTGCGCATCACCACTACATCGATGACGACCGCGGCAACAACCAGTGTCATCGCCATGACGGCGGTGGCCAGCAGTGCCACGCGCACGGTATGCGCCGCCAGCGAGCCTCGATGTTGTCGCTGCCGCCTCACTCCGGCACCAGCCGAAAGCCGCTGCCACGCACGGTGACGATACGCACCCGCGCACCCACCAGCTTGGCGCGAAGTCGAGCCATGTGGACGTCGATGGCGTTGGAACCCAGCGGTTCGAGATCGTCTACCCAGACATGGTCCGCAACGGCCCGCCGCGAGGTCAGATTCGGCGAATCGTGCAGCAGCAGCTCGAGGATGCGCCGCTGAGTGGCGGTCACCGGCAGTGGCTTGTCGTCGACGTAGATTTCCTGCGTGCCCGGGTCGAAACTGAGGCCCCCGCAGCAAAGGATGGGACTGCCGCCGTCGCGAGGGCGCCGCAAGAGAGCACGCACTCGCGCCAGCAGTTCATCGAGATCGAAGGGCTTGACAAGGTAGTCGTCGGCGCCGCTGTCCAGCCCCAGGACACGATCGGCCGAGGTGTCTCGCGCAGTCAGCATGAGCAGAGGCAACGACTTGCCCGACTTGCGAACCGCCATCACCACGTCGAGGCCGCTACGTTTGGGCATTCGCCAGTCGAGAACGGCCAGCGCGTAGTCGTGCTCGCCGATCTGGAGCAGCGCCTCCGCCCCATCGGCGACGGCATCGACCACGTAGCCTTGCTCGGTGAGCGCCTTGGCCAAGACAAAGCGCAAGCCGCGATCGTCCTCAGCTAGCAGCAGTCGCATAGTGCAAGCCTCGCACTCCACCGCCCTCGGGCGTCCGCGGACGATGTCTCACGATCAAGACTTTGGCACGGTCAACCTTGCGCGATCGTGAAGCAGCATAATCTTGGCCCAAATGAGCACCATTCAGGAAGAGGTCACCATCAAGGCCCCCGCCGGCTCGGTCTGGACGGTCGTCCACGAGGAGATGGAGAACTGGCCCCTATGGTCCACCCATCTGCGTAGCGCCGAGGTCGTTGGCGGCGGCAAGCCCCGAAAAGGCTCGCGTCTACGCTACGCATTCATGCTCCCCGGCGGTAAGGAAATCGGGATCGAGATGCTGCAGACCGTATTCGAACGTCCGGTTCGGTGTGCCGGTGAGGTCGTCAAGGGTCCGATCAGCGGCACGTGGTCGTGGGACTACCGCGAATCCCGCGGCAAAACCCGGCTCCGCTACACGATGGAGATGAAATTGGGTGGCGTCCTTCGCTTGGCAGGCGGCGTCATCACCGACCAGTATGCAAAGTCGATGCAAGACACCCTGCTAGCCCTCAAGGAATACGTCGAGAGCCGCTGACGTGCCCATTCCCATCCGTCCGGCCCTGGTCGAGGATGCCGCATCGATCGCGGAAGCCTACGTCGATGCCTGCTGCTGGCGACCGGGCCAACGCCGCCAGACCCTAGCCGAGATCGAGGCTGAGGACAAACGCAACGCCAGATATTTCATGCAATGGGGTCATGTCACCGGAGATACGGGCGTTATTGCCAAGAGCGATGACATCGTCAGTCGAGATCGTCGGACTGGGAGTTGGCGGCTTCGATATCGGCGTCCGACGGACCGATGATGCCCCGGTCGGGGTCGGTGAACACCGTACGGCTGGCACCCAATCCATAGAGATCGTTCAAGGGCTCGTACGGCGGGCGATATGGCTCCGAATCCTCGTCTTGATCGGTATCACCGCGCCGGCGCTGCTGCATGTCGTGAGCGATATACGCGACCACCGCGAAAAACACCCCGACGACCAACAACCGCAGATCCATAACGCGGGTCAATGGTAGGGCGTGCGAGGAGTATGGGGAGAAGTCAGAGTGGGTCAGCGTGCGGATCTACTGGTAGTCGCCCGCAATCCGCTCGAGAACATTGCCGCACTACGCCAACCCGAGCACGTCGTGGCCAGGTGTCTCACACATTGTTGGCAGAAAGGGTCTCGCCGGTCAGCGACTCAAGCGCCTATTGAAAGCGCCGGGCTAGAGTCGGGACTGTGAACAAACGCAGTGCGCCCATGACCCAGATTGGTGAGGCTCCACCCACCCAATTCCTCTGCGAACTGTCGTCCTTTGGATTCAAGTACGGGATGCCTGTCGCGAATTGGGTCGTGGACGTACGTTTTCTCCCCAACCCCTTCTGGGTGCCGGAATTGAGGAAGCTGACGGGCCTCGATCACCCGGCCCGCGACTACGTCCTGGACGCTGCCGAAACTCAGGAATTCCTGGCACGGATGAGTGACTTCTTCGCTTGGACCATGCGGCAATGTATCGAGAAGGAGCACACCTCGCTCCAGATTGCGGTGGGATGCACCGGGGGGCGTCATCGCTCGGTCGCGGTGGCCACTGCGCTGGGGGAGCGGCTGGTTCAGGCCGGGTTCGATGTCGAAGTGCACCATCGCGATGTCGAGCGTTCCGACCCACGTTGAGCGATGAACACAGGATCCTTCACCGAACGCATCCTTACAGAGTTGGCTCCATATCCTCCCCTGATGCCGTGTTGCCGCGCGGCTCTGGTGGAAGGGATGCGCCTGACCGGTGATGGCGACATAGTGACGTCGCGTCTGGTTGCGGCGCGCGCCGCACTGAATACGCTGCATGTGAGCGGCATATCTGCCCATGTGGAACGCCGGGTGATGCCACGCCAGGTGCACTACCGGGTCTCGATCGCCGGCGGAGAAGACGTGGGTGAGGCCTCGGAACAGCCGTGTTGCAGCCGCTCACGGTTGCGGGGCGCATTTCTGGCGGCGGGTCGTGCCAACCGTCCCGAAGTCGCCCCCCATATCGAGATCGACTGCCGCACCGAGGCGGGAGCGTGCCGGCTCGCCGCCGATGCGGCGGCGCTGGGTATCGTGGCTCACGTGGCATGGCGTCGCGGGCGTGCGCTGGTACTGGTGCGAGCTACGGATTCGGTGGCGGCACTGCTCAGTTCCATCGGCGCGCAGGGTGGCCGTCTCGATTTCGAGACCGGTCGTGTCGTCCACGACGTGCGCAACCAGGTCAACCGCCGGCTCAACGGCGAAACCGCCAATCTACGCCGCTTGGTCGGTGCCGGAGTTCGGCAGGCGGCGGTGGCGCAGGCGTTGCTCGGCGACGAGACGCGCTTTGCAAGCCTGCCACCGGCGCTCCGTGAGGCTGCCGAGTTGAGGCTCAGGTTCCCCGCGGAGTCCTTGGCACATCTGGCTCGCGAGGCCGGATGCAGCCGGTCGGCCATGGCCGGACGCCTGCATCGCCTGGTTGAGGGTTATGCCGTCACTCAAAGCGTGTAATCACTTAGCAAAGACGTGATCGGGCTATCGGTTGATACCCTCAGTCGGGCTGAGTGACGCACTCCCGTGCCCGCGTGCGATCGAGTTTTGATGAGCGTCTTTGAGAGGATTACGAGTCATGGGTATCAAGGTCGGAATCAACGGCTTCGGTCGTATCGGTCGCAATGTTCTTCGGGCAGTCAAGTCCAGCGGTGCCGACGTCGACATCGTGGCCGTCAATGACCTCACGAGTCCATCGACGCTGGCACATTTGCTAAAGCACGACACGATCCTCGGCGCCTTCCCCGGTGAAGTGCATGTCGATGGCGAGGCGCTTGTGGTGGACAGCAAGAAGATTCAGGTGCTCTCCGAGCGGGACTCGCAGCGCCTGCCTTGGGGTGACCTCGGTGTCGACATCGTGGTCGAGTCGACCGGACTGTTCACCAAAGCGGAGAAGGCGAGGGGTCATATCGACGCCGGTGCACGCAAGGTGATCATTTCGGCGCCTGCCAAGGGCGAGGACCTCACCGTGGTCATGGGGGTCAACCACAACGCGTACAACCCTGCTCTGCACCACATCGTGAGCAATGCGTCGTGCACGACTAACTGCCTTGCACCGGTGGCCAAGGTGTTGCACGAAGCGTTTGGGATCGAAACCGGTTTCATGACGACGGTCCATGCGTACACCAACGACCAGGTGATTCTCGATGCGCCGCACAAGGATCTGCGCCGTGCCCGCGCCGCCGCTCAGGCGATCATTCCGACGACAACGGGAGCCGCCAAGGCGGTCTCTCTGGTACTGCCGGAACTCGCCGGCAAGTTCAACGGTTTGGCGTTGCGAGTGCCCGTTCCCGATGTTTCACTGGTGGACCTCACCGCCACGCTTTCCAAGCCGGTGACGATCGAGGCAATCAACTCCAAGATGAAAGAGGCTGCCGAAGGCTCGCTCGCCGGGATCCTCGAGTTCTGCGATGAGCCGTTGGTTTCCTCCGACTTCATGGGGAACAGTCACAGCGCCATTTTCGATGCACTTTCGACGATGGTTCTCGGTGACCGCACCGCCAAGGTCCTGGTTTGGTACGACAACGAGTGGGCTTACTCTTGCCGCGTCGTCGATCTCATCAAGCTCATGGGTGCACGGCTGTGACCAATGTCGGGACGCGCTTGCCGGCCACCATCGACGATGTCGAGGTGGCCGGCAAGCGCGTGTTGTTGAGGGTCGACTTCAACGTCCCCATGCGAGACGGGCGGATCGTCGACGACAGGCGTATTCGCGTTGCGCTGCCAACGATCAAGGCGCTTTCCAAGCGAGGCGCTCGGGTCTTGGTTTGCACGCACCTCGGCCGGCCCAAGCATGGACCGGAAGCCGCGTTCAGTACTCGGCCTTTGGCCGCACACCTGGCCTTGCTGCTCGACGCCGAGGTTGGGTTTGCCGCCGATGTCGTCGGTGGCGAGGCGGAGGCGTTGAGCCACAAGCTTCGCGACGGCGAAGTGGGGATGCTCGAAAACGTCCGCTTCGAAGCGGGGGAAACCGCCAACAGCGGTGAACTCGCCGGCAAGCTCGCCCGGCTTGCCGATATCTACTGTGACGATGCGTTCGGTGCCGCGCACCGCGCTCACGCCTCCACCGAAGGGGTGGCGCACCGGATTCCCGCGGTGGCCGGCTACTTGATGGCGCGTGAACTCGACGTTCTTGGCGGTGTGTTTGCGAACCCGGCGCGACCTGTTGTGGGGGTTATTGGCGGCGCCAAGATCTCGACCAAGCTCGGTGTCATAACCAATTTGCTCGACAAAGTCGACATCCTCTGGATCGGTGGCGCCATGGCGTGCACCTTCTACCGCGCGTTGGGTGAGACGACGGGCACATCGCTGGTCGAGGCAGACCAGATTGCGGTTGCCGGTCCGCTGTTCCATGAGGCACAACGGCATCGGGCCGATCTGCGTCTGCCGGTCGACCTTGTCGTAGCGGCGAGTGCCGAGAAGGGTGCGCCAACTCGTGTCGTGTCGTGGCACGAGATTCCCGATGACATGATGGTGGTGGACGTGGGCCCTGAGACGGTCAGGCAGATGTCGGCTACGTGCTATGGCGCGGGTACGGTCATCTGGAACGGGCCGCTTGGCATCTACGAGATAGACGACTTCGCCGTGGGCACGCGAAAGCTTGCCGAAGCGATAGCGCGTAGCGATGCAATGTCGGTGATTGGGGGTGGCGACCTCGCCGCAGCCGTCGAAACCGCCGGCGTTGCAGACAAAATTGGCCATATCAGTACGGGCGGTGGTGCCACACTTGAATTCATGGAAGGTAAGACGTTGCCCGGCGTCGCCGTGTTACGGGGGGATTCATAGATATGACATCGAGAAAGCCGTTGGTGGTGGGAAACTGGAAGATGAACACCACCGTTCCCGAAGGGGTGGACTTGGCGCGCGCAGTTGCTGCGGCCACGCATTTCGACAGCATCGAGGTTGGCGTGCTGCCACCGTTCACCCACCTGTGGCTGGTGGCCCAGGCGCTCACTGAAACGCATGTCGGTGTGGGCGCGCAGAATCTCTACTGGGAAGAGAAGGGGGCCTTCACGGGTGAGATCTCGCCGGCGATGTTGCGCGGCTGGTGCCGTTTTGTCCTGGTAGGCCACTCCGAACGTAGGCACGTATTTGGCGAAACCGATCAAGACGTCAATCGCAAGCTGCATGCCGCGCTGCGCCACCAACTGCGGGTTATCGTCGCGGTCGGTGAGACCGAAGCGGAGCGTGATGCCGGCACCACCGTGACCGTTGTGAACCGTCAGCTCGATGCCGGTTTTGCGGCCGTGGACGTGCGCGATCTCGCCCGGATCGACGTTGCCTACGAACCGGTGTGGGCAATTGGCACGGGCAAGACGGCAACTCCCGCCGAGGCTCAGGATGTCTGCGCACAGGTGCGCTGCCGGCTCACAGAGCATTTCGGTACACCGGGGGCTGATGTGCGCGTGCTGTACGGTGGCAGCGTCACCGCCGCCAATGCCGTACAACTATTCGGCCAGGCCGACATAGATGGTGGCCTGATCGGCGGTGCCAGTCTCAAGGTCGCCGATTTTGCGGCGATCGTTGCGGCGGCAAAGCAGCCGGCGGGACGGATGGGGTGAAGCACGGCAAGCGTCCGGTTGTCCTTTGCATATGTGACGGATGGGGGTACAGCGCAGATGGTTTTGGCAATGCCATAGCCCAGGCACGGACCCCGGTATTTGATGGTCTTTGGGCCCGCTGGCCGCATACCCTGGTCACCGCCAGTGGTCCTGCTGTCGGGCTGCCTCAGGGCCAGCAGGGCAATTCCGAGGTGGGGCATCTCACCATGGGGGCGGGTCGGTGCATCAGCCAGCCGTTGGAGCGCATCAACGAGGCGGTACGCGACGGCAGTGTCTACGCCAACCCGGTGTTGACGTCACTGGTCAGCGGTGTGGTCCAGCGTGGAGGCGCGCTCCACTGCCTGGGGCTGGTGTCACCGGGAGGCGTGCACAGCCACCAGAAGCACGGTGTTGCCATGGCCGAGCTGGCGCGCCGGCATGGGCTGGAGCGGGTCTACTTCCACGCGTTCACCGACGGTCGGGATGAGCCGCCGCGCAGCGCTGCGGGTTTTGTGTCGGAGTTCATCGCGGCGCTGGAAGGCGTTGGAGTCGGAAGTGTCGCCAGTCTGTCGGGTCGCTACTACGCGATGGATCGCGACCGGCGCTGGGATCGCACAGCGCGTGCCTATGCAGCCCTGACCGGGTCAGGCCCGCTTGCAGCCGTGGATCCAGTCAGCTACATCGAGCAGCGGTACACGGCTGGCATTGGCGACGAGTTCATCGAGCCGGTGCGCTTCAACGACTCGGTACGAATCCAAGCCGGTGACGGTGTGATCTTCTGGAACTTCCGGCCGGACCGTGGGCGGCAACTCAGCCACGCTCTGGTCGACCCGGACTTCAAGGAGTTCTATCGTGGTCGGCGAATCGAGAATCTCGATCTGGTCACTATGACCGAATACGATCGCGATCTTGATGCGCGCGTTGCCTATCCCCGCGAGGATGTTCTCGACACGCTTGGCGAGGTCGTAGCGCGTGCTGGACTGCGCCAGTTCCACGTTGCCGAAACCGAGAAGTACGCCCACGTCACGTACTTCATCAATGGCGGCCGTGAGCAGCCGTTTGCGGGTGAGGATCGCCTCTTGATCCCTTCGTCCAAAGTCGCCACCTATGACCTGGAACCGCGCATGCGTGCTCGCGAGGTCACCGCTGCCGCCGTCGAACATCTCCGGGCCGGTGACGAGGCACTGGTGATTCTCAATCTTGCCAATTGCGACATGGTTGGGCATTCGGGGATCTTCGATGCCACCGTCGAGGCCGTCGAATACACCGACGAATGCTTGGGCAGGATCGTCGATGCGGCGCTCGCCCGAGATGGTGCCGTGCTGATGACAGCCGACCACGGCAATGCCGAGCAGAAGATCGACCCGAGGGACAACTCACCGCTCACGGCGCATACCCTGAACCCTGTGCCCGTGCTTCTCTGTGGCAGTGACCTGGAGAGCCTGCGGGATGGCGGTGGTCTGCGGGACGTGGCTCCGACCGTGCTCGAAGTCATGGGCCTCGAGGTTCCCGAGGCGATGACCGGGCGTAGCCTGGCGAAAATCGCAACGCCTGACGCGGTCCTCTAGCTACTTCGAGGCGGTCCAGTCGGCGTCGATCGCGGCCTCGAAATCTTCTGCCAGCGCTGTGGAGTTGGTGATCTCGACATCTATCTCGTGATTGGCCGTGAAACCGCTCTTGCTCCAGTTGGCGCTGCCAAAGAGGACGGTCCTCGTATCGGCGACAACCAGCTTGGCATGGAGCTTCTCGCCGTTGCCGCGGTACAGCAGAACGTCCACGCCGGCGGCACGCAGCTTTGCCGCCGAGGGGTCTGAGGGGCGTTCACCGGGGTCGAGGAGGACGCGTACCTGTACGCCGCGGTGAGCTGCCGCGATGATCGCGCCGACCACTCCGGAGTCGGTGACCACGTAGAGTTCGAGATCAAGCGTTTGGGTTGCTCCGCCGATGACTTGCAGGGCCAGCGGGCGGATGTCGATGCCGGGCAGGGTCGCCGCCACCAGCAGCGCGGGATCGCGGGCCGCGTCGGGTACGTTGTGAGAGAGCCCACAGGTCACAAGATCCAAGTCGAAGGCGCGTTGCAGGTTGGTTGCCGCCGGACCTCGCACCAGCGCATCGACATCGTGGTTGCGCTCCGAGCTCTGCCCCCAGTTGATGCCCCCCACGACAGCCACGGTGGAGTCGACCACCAGGAGCTTGACGTGGTCGATCATCATGGACCGCACTGGGTAGTCGATGACGTCGATACCGGCGGCACGAAGTTGCGTTTCCGTGGCGGCGGTGACGTCCACGGAGGGATCGACGATGACGGTCACGGTGACGCCGCGCTCATGGGCGCGGATGAGAGCGTCGCGCATATCGTGCCTGCCGAACTCGTACATTTCGACATCCACACTCGCCTGCGCCAGGTCGATGAGCTGGCGCAGGGCCGTGAACGTGGCGCTTCCGCCGTGGAACACGGTGACCGTATCGGATCCCGTTACGATGGCTGCGCTCGGCGGTCGGTTGGATGTTGGCCGCCCCCAACTGGCGCCGGTAGTCGACAGCGAGGTGGCGGTTGCGCTGCACCCGACGAGCAATTGTGTGGCAAGAATGAATGCCGCCCAGCGTGTCTGACGCTTCATGTCGTCACGATAACACTTATCTGTGTAGTGTCGGAGTGTGGCGATGAGTGCGACACCATCTATACTGCCCCGGTCGCTACGGAGGTTTGGATCAAGTGAAAGTATTCATCGTCGTCGCCCAGGACGTGCTGGCGATCCTGGTGATGCTTGGCATCTTGCTCCAGACGCCCAAGGCAACCGGCCTGGGTGGGACCATCGGGGGCAGTGGGGACTCGGGTGGCGGCTACCGCAGGCGTCGCGGCATCGAGGCCAGCCTGCTCCGCCTCACGGTGGTCTTTACGCTGGTGTTCGTCGCCGTTTCTCTGCTCTCGACGATAAGCACCTACCGCAGCTAGGAGCATACCGGCTGCCGGGCTGGAGACGGGGCTGATACGATCGGCGGCGCCACGTGCCGGGATGGTGAAACTGGTAGACACGCAGCGTTCAGGGCGCTGTGCTCGTAAGGGCGTAAGGGTTCGACTCCCTTTCCCGGCACCACGCGGATCTTATTGGATCGTGCGTGTTGAGTTTGTGGCGTAGCCCACGATCGGTCGGGTGGCTACGCGGGTGGCCCTTCTGAGAGAACCACTACAGCTTGGTGCACCTTGTTGCTGTCATCTTGCCACGTCACGGGAACTCGATCTCCGGGTCGACGCCCCTGCATTACGTTGCCGAGATCGGACTCCGATTGGATGGGCGTGCCGGCCACCTCGGTGATCACGTCCTGAGCTTTGATGCCTGCAGCCGTGGCTCCGGCGCCTGTGACAGCGTGAACCAGCGCGCCACTCGAGTCGGGGGCATCGGTCACCCGGACGCCGAGGATTCCACTGTGTGGTCCTTGAATGTAGGCCGAAGTAACGCCGGAGCGGATCTGGTCCGCAATCGACAGCGCTGTGGTGATGGGGATTGCGGCGCCAAAAAGACCTCCGTTCACGGGATGTTTAGTGGTGGATCCGGCGGTGTTCATACCGATGACATGTCCTGCGCTGTTGAGTAGCGGGCCACCTGAGTCGCCGGGCTGGATGGAGGCGTCGAACTGGATGAGCCCATTGAGGGTTTCATGGGCACCGCTGTTGCCGTCGCCGCTGTCCTCGAGCGCAACCACGAGAGTCTCGTTGAGGGATGTGACCTTGCCCGTTGCAACCACGGGTGGGCCGTTGCGCCCCAGCGCGTTTCCCAAGGCGGTCACGCTGTCACCCAGCGCGACCGTGCCGGAGGTGTCGAATGGCACCGGATGCAAGCCTGACGCGCCGGTGAGCCGGATCACCGCCACATCGTCGGAGGGGTCGACACCGATTACCGTTGCTTTGTATTGCGGCCCGGTGGCGTTCACCTGTCCGACCAGACTCAGCGTGCCGGCGACCACGTGGTTGCTGGTGAGGACCAGACCGTCAGCGGAAAGGACCATGCCGGTTCCGGCGATGGAACCATCGCTGACCCTGCCGTTGATATTGACAACGCCCCGGGTGGCGTCGTTCAGGATGGCGTTCGCCGCATTACTTGTGGATCCGCCGTGGCGCGTCAGTAATATCCCGAGCCCTCCACCCAACAAGACTATGAGCGTCATGGCTGCGGCAACCCATCGTTGCCCGGGCTGGCGTGGAAGGGGTGAATCTGGGTTAGCGGTCGGTGGTTGAGGTGGCAGCCAAGTGTCCATCATCTGGTCAGCCTACGTCCTGGTCTCGGGGACGACTACATCGCTTGCGTTGGGGGGCACACCAATGCTGGAAATGACCTTCGCGTTGGGCACGTCCACGATATACAGCTTCTGCTTGCTGGTGTCGAGAACATAAGCGGTGGTGCCGTCGGGTGAGAGCGCGAACGTGTCGGGACGCTTGCCCACGGACACGGACTTGATGGTCTTCAGCGAGGTGGCGTCGATGATGACCAAGGCACCACCCAAGTTGTCGATGCCTACGAGAGTGCGGTCGTCTGGAGTGATAGCGATTCCAATAATGTTGGATGTCTCGGCTTGTTGCGCGGCGACCCGATTTGCAGCCGTGTCGATCGCGAGCAAGCTCTGGGCCTGATTGACAAACAGCCGCTTTCCCTGGTGGCTCATCGATAGGCGCGGATTGCCGCCAACAGAGATGGGATCGCCCACCTTACGCCCGGACACGGTGATGGGCACCACCACACCATCACTCTCGCAATTGGCATACAGAGTGGATGATTCGGGCGTCATGACAAGGCCGCCCGGACTGCAAGGCAGGGATATGGGGGGCCCCGCCTGCCAGGTCTTGATGTTGACTGTGGAGATGGAGCTGGCTTGATGATTGGCCACAAATGCCGTGGTTCCGTCAGTGGTTAGCGTGAGTGATGACGGGCTGGGGCCGACGGCCACCGGCGCTTTCAGCTTGGAAGTAGCCGTGTCAATCCCGGTCAAGAAACCAGGGTTCGTTCCGTCGCCAAAACTGAGCACGAACAGAGTCTTGTTGTCCTGACTCAGAACGAGGTCAGTTGGCGTTCGAGAAACCTTGAGAGGGGGATCTGCGGTGTACTTGGCCAGGTCAATGTGCTGCACGGTGTCGGAAAGCGAGTTGGCCACCCAGGCCGTCTTACCATCGTGGGAGATCAGCATTCCCGGCCCGTTGCCGACGTCCACCTTATGGCCGAGTGAGGCGTTGCCGCTGAGGAACGACACGTTTCCGTCAGAGCTGGGGAAGAGCACCCAGGCCTGCGCCGCGCCTGGTGTCGTGGCCATCGTAGCCGGTGAGTTGGAAAGCTGCACCGGCGTTCCGGCTGTGTTTGAGCGCAGGTTGATGGGGATCAGATTCCGGTCCAGCACGCAGGCGATCCAGGCGGTGGCTCCGTCAGTGGTGATATGGGTGTCGACTGGTTCGGCTCCCACTAGAACTGTGGCGGCAACCGCCCGTCGCGACAGGTCGACGATGGTTGCCGAGGAATCCAGCGAATTGGTGACGACCAGCCGGTGTCCGTCTGGCGACATCGCGGCAGAGTGCGAACCGTGTCCGAGTGCAATTGGCGCTCCCACCGCATGGGTACGTACATCTACCGGGAGTGCCTTGCCGTTCTGATTGCCCACACCGCTTTCGATGACCCAAACCGTCGCCCCATCGGGGGTGTAGAGGGCACCGTCAACGCGGTTGTCTCCGACTTCAATGGATGCGCCCATGCCTGACGCCGGGCTGAAGAAGGCAATTGCGCCGGGTTGCCCGGACGGGGAGTAGAACGAGACGACTCCCGTGGATCCCGTCGGGGAGGGCGCGAAGAGGTCGACACCTTGTTCCAGCGATTCCGCAGGATGTGGTGAGTTAGTTGCGGTGTCGATGGCGATGACAGCACCGCCGAGGTTGTCGGTGACAAACAAGGTGGCGCCATCTGCCGACAACTCCTCATCGACGGGCAGCTTGCCCACGGAGATGGCCGCCCCCACCTTCTTCTTGGTCAGATCAACCGGAACCACCTGGCCGTGACTGGTGTCCAGCAGGAACGCCTTGCTGCCGTCCTTGGTGGTCACCATCGTGTTGGGGGTCCCCGGCAGTTGCAGGGTGGCCGTGGGCTCGCCGCCGGCAAGCGGTTGGGCGGCCAGTACTGCTGGCCCGTTGGTGACCACGGCGAGCGGGAAGTTCTGACTCTTGGGGGTTGTGTTGCCGCCGGCCGCGGGGGCGTTTCCGCATGCGGCGATAACCAGGCAACCGGCGAGAGCCAGCCAACCAAGCGAGGTGGTCGGTCGGCTGAAAATGGGCGGCCCACCCTGCCTGGTGGAAGTGCTCGCTCGTGCATGCATGTCCCGATGTTCTCCCAAGGTGATCTCAGAGGAGCCCGGACGGGCCGGGAGATCCGGATCGCGAACGAGCTTGCGTCGAAGGGGAACTGTAACGCGTAAGAGCCTATCCAGAAATCCCGGCACGAGCTCAATCGCCGTCCAGGCCGTCGAGATCAAGGAAGCCCCGAGCATCGCAGGCGAATCTGGACCGGTAGGTCCGTGAGCCGAGAAGCACAGGGGCTGACGCCGAGATCGGCGGAAATGGACGGATGAGATGCCGGGTTGGGGTTTTACGGATAGGCTCTAAGCTGGAGCAGCAGGCTCAACCGCCCAGACAGCTTTTGGTGCTCACCAACTGTGTGGCGTTGGTTCCGGCCCGGATGGCGTTGCCGATCTCGGAGGTGGAGAGTGCATAACCCTCCTGGTCCGGTTTACTCGTGCTGGTGGCAAATACCAAGCCGATGACCGTGCCGTTGTCATTGACGAGCGGTCCTCCTGAGTCGCCTTGGAGCACTCGACCGCTGATGACGACTATGTCTCGCGTTACCGTCTCGCTGGTGTAGATATTCCAGCCCTCAGATTCGGGAAGAACGCCCCGAACGGCCGCGGGGAAGATCTGTTCGACCCCACCGTTGGGATAACCGATGACAGCGCTGTTGGTTCCCGACGCCGGATCGCCGGAGAGAAGATGGAGTGGCTTCAGCCCCAGGTGGGGCACGTGGAGAATGGCAACGTCGACTTGCGGGTCGAAGAAGACGACGCTCACGTTGTCATGCACCGTTCCATCGGGACTGTTGACCTCGAAACGGGTGCCGCCGGCGACGACATGAGCGTTGGTGATCAAGTAGTCGGTGGCGACGGCAAAGCCCGAACCGGCCTCGGCGCCTACGCAGGCAGGTGATGAGGAGATGACGCGTGCCGTGTTGGCTGCGACCTGCTGGATTTGGGGTGAGTCTGCCGTGGCGGGAACGGTGACGTCGGGAAGTCCCAACGGGTTGAGCCCGGCGAACGGATGGGGCAGGTCGTTACCCGAGATGGCGGCTTGGATCTTGGCCAGTACCGCCGGTGGGTGAGGGGCCAAGCCGACGAGCTTGCGGACGATGAAGGATTGGTTGATCTGCGTGTCGAACTCGCTCCACGGACTTTGCGAGAACGTGAGGCCGATGTACCACGTGGTGGCCAGAACGCCCATGAGGGTGACGCCGGCGCCGAGTACCGAATCCCATCTGGCGAACCGGGTGCGAAGGGTCGCACTGCGGAAACGGAACCCCAGCGCCGTGCCGACACCTTGAAACAGGAATACGCATACGAAGAACATGAGGCTCGTGACAAAGGGGAGAAGGTTCGACCCCGCAGCCATCCAGCGGGCTGCCATTGGCGCCACGATGGCGCCGACAACCACACCGATGGCGAGGCCGGCGAACGAGGGGCCGACCCATGTGACGCCGCGACGCCAGCCCGAGTACGAGAAGCCGGCGAGTGCGGCTACGATGACGAAGTCGAGTAGGTCCATGATGATGACGATTCTGCCGGCTCAACACCTATGCTGGGCGGCTTCGGGGCGTAGCGCAGTTGGTAGCGCACCTGCTTTGGGAGCAGGGGGTCGTGAGTTCGAGTCTCGCCGCCCCGACCAGCCAGGGTACCACTGGTACCGCGTCGTGTGGCCAGAGGTGTACAAGGGAATTGTGCGAATCCCCTATAGGCGTTTTAGCTGGCTGGTATCGATCGGGGCGGCGATTCTCGCCCCTGTGATCCTGACCGCGCTGCTCCTGGCAATCAATCCGGGCACTCCCCGCGACTACGTCTTCCTCTACCTCGCCATCGTCGCGGTTCTGGGGGTGGGCAGTGGACTTCGCGCTGCCGTTCTATCTGCCACGATTAGCTTCCTGCTCCTCGATTTCCTGTTCGTGCATCCTGTGCATAGCTTCGAATTCGCCGACCGCACAGACCTACTCAACCTGTCCGTGTTCCTCGGCGCTGCGGGTTTGGTGGGCACGCTCGGCTCCAACCGGCGGGCGTCACAGCTTCGTGCCGAAGCGCTGGCGTCGGAGCTGCAGCAGGCCAACATCGAGCTGGCACGGCTGGCGGAAACAGAGCGACAGATCCGAGCCCTTGAGGAGACCGATCGCGTTCGCCGCGAACTGCTCGCCAATGTCTCGCATGAGTTGCGAACCCCATTGGGAAGCATCCTCACCGGAGCCACCGACATGCTGGAGCGGGGCTCCCTGCCGGAAGACCTTCACGTGCAGATGGGGGATCTGGCCACGGAGGCGCGACGGCTTAACCGTCTGGTGTCTGACATGCTAGACATGAGCCGGATCGAGGGCGGGATCCTCGATCTTCAACTCGTGGAGGTTGACCTCTCCGAGGCGCTACAAGCCGCCGTCGACCGTCTCTGGCGCCAGAACCCGGCCCGTTCGGTGGTGGTTGACGTGCCGGACTCGACGCCCGAAGTCATGGCCGACTGGGATCGTTTGGGGCAGGTGCTCGACAATCTGCTGGGGAACGCCGATCACGCAGCTCCCCCGGACAGTCCGATTCGGATCTCGGCCGTTGTGTCCGACACCGCAGAGGTGGTGGTCCGCGTCATCGACGCGGGACCAGGCGTGCCCTTCGAATTGCAGAAACGAATCTTCGAACGTTTCGTCCGAGGGGGCGGTACGAACTCAGACCGGGGAGCCGGTACAGGTCTGGGTTTGGCCATCGTGCAGGGTCTGGTCGAGGCTCAGGGCGGCCGAGTTTGGCTGGAGGACCCGGAGCCCGGAGAGGGTGGGCGCTTTGCCTTTTCGATTCCGGCTGCCGGCTATGAGGGTGAGCGGGAGCCATGATTGGCCCCGAACGGATCCTTCTGGTCGAAGACGACCGTGCCCTCCGCCAGGTGATCGTCACCGCATTGCAGCATGGCGGGTATCTCCCCGATGCCGTTCCTGACGGCATCCAGGCCGCGCAGCGGCTGCGCTCGGAAGACTTCGAGGTTGTCCTTCTCGACATTGGCCTGCCCTTCGTGGATGGCTGGGAGATCCTGGCGCAGCTTCAAGGTCGTCATCAGCCCGCCGTGATTGTCATCTCTGCTCGTGGTGAGGAGGGAGACAAGGTCCGCGCCCTGGACATGGGAGCCGACGACTACCTCACTAAGCCGTTTGGCGCGGACGAACTCCTCGCCCGAGTGCGCGCAGTGCTCCGAAGAGTCCATGCCGCCAGCGGAGCACACCATGTGGTGTGTTGTCACGATGTCACCATCGACCTCGGTGCCCACGCGGTTTTCCGGGCCGGCCAGGAGGTACGTCTGTCTCCAACGGAGTGGGCGCTTCTCGGGCTGCTCGCCGAGAACGCAGGCACTGTGCTCGACCATCGCACTTTGCTCGGACGCATATGGGGCCCTTCTTACATTGGCGACCGCAACTACCTGCGTACCTTCGTGCAACGGCTGCGACGCAAGCTCGAAGCCGATCCCGCCAACCCAACGGTGATCGTCACCGTCGGGCGACACGGGTATCGCTTTGGGCCGATACCCGACCGTTCTATGCACTCCTGATCGGTTAGCGATTGACCAATCGTTGACGCTTCTTCGCGCACCATGGATGCATGGCTAGGGGAACCCGTTTCGCGGCATCGGTCATAGGTCGTGAGGTTTTAGATCAGGACGGTCGACGCCTGGGACGGATCGTCGCGATCATCCACAAGTCGGCAGGGGTGGACGTACTGGTCTCAGGCCATCGGTGGCTGCGGCGGCGAACCTACCGACTCGAAGGAGATCTGTTGTCTATGCGAGACGATGGACGCTTGAGTGTTACCAACCTCAACGTGGTCGGTCGACGAAATCGTTCGAGTGTGGTCGCCAGGCGATGATTGAGGGAAATCGCGATCCTGGCTCCACGAGCGCCGCCACACCGGAAACCGGAATTCCAGCAGATGAGGCTGCGGCCCTACGCCGTGCTGGGCGGGCGTGGGAAGAGGTGCCACAGGCCGATGCCAGGACAGACACGCCAGGGCTCGATCCCAACCTGGAGGCGGTGGAGGCACACGGAAGCCTTCCCGGCCAGCGCTACGTTCGAATCGTTCGCGCTCACAACCAGGGCTTCGATCATGTGGCCCCAGGCTGGCTTCAGGCCACCCGGCGAGCAATGGCCCCCAGCGGTCGAGTAGGTCTCCTGAGGTGCCTGGTTTGCGGCACGATTCTGGGTCCGCCGATGGCGACGCGGCAATTCGTCCACGAACGGCTGTCCAAGATCAAGGCACTGGCGGTGCTGTCCTCGGATGCGCTCTCGTCCGTTGCTTACGCCACCGAACAGACTTTGGTAATCCTTGTCGCCGCCGGTTCTATGGCGCTCAGTGCTTCGCTGCCGATCATGGCCGCGATCGCAGCCCTGCTTGTCACCGTTGTCGTCAGCTACCGCCAGACCATCAAGGCGTATCCCCGTGGCGGGGGATCGTACATCGTTGCCAAAGACAACTTGGGCGATCGTGTCGGCTTGATAGCGGCGGCGGCTTTGATGACCGACTACGTACTCACCGTTGCAGTGTCGGTGGCCAGCGGCAAGGATTTCATCGGGGCCGCGTTTCCCTGGGTGGCCGAGCATCCAGTGTTCACCTGTGTCGCGATGATTCTGCTCATCCTGCTGGGAAATCTACGTGGCATTCGAGAGTCGGCATCCATTTTCGCGGCGCCGACCTACCTCTTCGTGGGCAGCATTGTGGTGATGCTGGGAGTTGCGTTCTACCGGATTGCGACCAATTCGGTCATGCCCGTGAACACAGCGCAACTGCCACACGCCACTCAATCACTGGGCATCATTCTAGTGCTGCGCGCATTTGCTTCGGGGTGTACCGCCTTGACCGGTGTGGAGGCTATCAGCGACGGGGTTCCGGCCTTCAAACCGCCGGAATGGCGCAACGCCCGAAGCACGCTGATGGTGATGGCCGCGATCAGTGTGAGCATGTTCGTCGGTATCACGGTTGCCACCCACCTCATGGGACTGCATCCCTTTCCCAACGCCAATCCGCCGATAGTCGTTCAGTTGGCCACCGCTTCCTTCGGGGGCGGAAGTTGGGGGCTCTATCTGGTGACGGCGGCCACCGCCGGAATTCTGGTGCTGGCCGCCAACACCGCGTTCTCGGACTTCCCTCGACTGCTCTTCTTCCTTTCTCGTGACAACTACGCCCCGCATCAGTTCGGCCATCTCGGAGACCGGCTTGCGTACAGCAACGGCATCATCGTCTTGGGCGGCCTTGCGGCAATTCTGGTCGCCACTTTCGGTGGGGTTGTCGACCGGCTTATACCCCTCTACACCATCGGCGTGTTCTTGGCGTTCACCATGTCGCAGACGGGGATGGTCGTGCGCTGGCTGAAACGTCGCGAGCCTGGATGGCGCAGAGGTTTGACGGTGAATACCGCCGGCGCGATCTGCACCGGTGTTGTGTTCGTCATCGTGGCCTCGGTCAAGTTCCTCGAGGGTGCGTTTGTGATCGTGGCCATCGTTCCCGCTCTCGTCATGATCTTTTTGGCGGTCCACCGGCACTACTTAGAGGTCGAGGTAACCCTTGAGATGGAGACGCCGACCAGCCCTGGGAGCGTTCATCCCACCTGCATCGTGCCCATATCGGACCTGAACGGCCTTGCGTTGCAGAGTCTGGCAATGGCGCGCTCGCTCTCATCTGCGGTCATCGCGGTTCACGTCTGCGAAGATGAGAACCACATCGCCCAGCTTCGTGCGAAGTGGGAGCTTTGGGGCAATCATATTCCTCTGACGATTGTCGAGTCACCGTACCGGGCACTCGTTCGCCCCCTGCTCGCCTACATCGATGCCATCGACCGTCAACATAGCGACGACACGATTGTCGTGGTGCTGCCCGAGTTGGTGGCCACGCGCTGGTGGCATAACCTCCTTCACAATCAATCCGCGCTGCGGCTCAAGGCGGCACTGCTGTTCCGACCAGGAACTGTGGTGGTGGACGTCCCCCATCATCTCCGCCGGCATCGGCGCATTCCACGGCACCAAGACCGCCACAACGACGAGGATGCTCTCTGAACCACTGAATCACAATGGCCTTTGTGTAAGGTTTCCACGCAAGCACCGAGTACAAAGGCAGGAAAGATGGCAGGAGTAGTGGTCCCGGCAAATCGGCACGTCAACCCCGATGCAAGGCCAGGAGAACGGCGAAAAATCCCGGATGCGGTTTGGGGTGCGCAGCGGGATCGCCTCGTGCATCAACTTGCGGACCTCGTTCACGGTGTCGCCGGCAGCCACGCAGCCGGGCAGGTCGGGGCGGTTCAATGTGTCGCCACTGTCACCGTCCCCGGCTTGATGGAATGCCGGGACTGCCGGTGGCTGGCCCACACAGTCGATCACCGAACCGCCCGCCTGACGCGCCCCCAAACAGTGCCACAGGTTCTTGGAGGGCGAGATCACCAGCGAGGGCTCGTGGTCGGCATGGAACGGACACAGGCCCAGCAGGTCGGCACCGTGGCGCTTCAACTCCACACCCCCGACCTCCGCCAGCCGCTCCAGGCTCACCCCCGCCTTCAAATGCTCCAGTTCCGTCTCGGGGATCCTCGCCAAAGCCCGCCCTCCCAACCGTAGTCAATCACCAAGGGATTTTGTGTGGTGAGTGCCACGTTCCGTGGAACAGCCTGATCTGGAGATGTTTTGCCGATTGCCCTGCTACAACAACTCCTTGAGCAGTAGGGCCAGAGACCTGGGGATCTCCGGCAACGCCATAAGGTCATCGAGGCTCGCTTCTTTGATGCCGTCGATGCTGCCAAAACGGCGCAGCAGAACCCGCTTACGCACTGGACCGAGACTGGGAATGTCGTCGAGGCGCGAACGCAGCGCCGCCTTGCCACGCTTGGCCCTGTGCTGGGTGATGGCAAAGCGATGCGCCTCGTCGCGAACCCGTTGGACGAGGAACAGGGTAGGACTGTCACGCGGCAGGACTATCGGAACGAGAGCCCCTGGCCGGAACAGTTCCTCGTTGCGTTTGGCCAGCCCGAATACAGGAATGGAGTCCAGCCCTGCCTCCCCGAGTACCACCTGCGCGGCGTGGAGTTGACCCTTGCCCCCGTCTATCAAGATCAAATCGGGGAGTGTGCCGAAGCTGTCGTCACGACGGCTTGCCGGCTTCGCAGCCACTCCGATGGCGGGCTCTTTGTAACCGTTACTGCCGCCGGGATCCACCGCCGGCATGTCGACGCCTGCGGAATCGCCGAGATAACGGGCAAAGCGACGGCGCAAGGTCTCCGCCATGGAACGGAAATCATCCGCCCCCACCACGGTCTTGATCCCGAAGTGGCGGTAATGCGCGCTCTTGGGCCGGCCATCTTCGAACACCACCATCGAACCGACCGAGTTGGTTCCCATCGTGTTGCTGATGTCGTAGCACTCGATGCGCCTCGGGGGGGCATCGAGATCGAGTTGCTGCGCCAGACCCTCCAGCAGCGCAGTGGTGCGTGAGGCGTCGAAATCATCGACAATGCGGCGCTGCTGGAGTGCGGCCTCGGCACTGGCACGGGCCGCATCGATCAGACCTCTGCCCCGCCCACGCTGCGGCAAGCGCACTTCGACCGGACCACCACGCCGGGCGCGCAGGAAATCCTCGATAACGGCACCCTCGTCGAGAGGTTCGGAGACAAGAACCCGGCGCGGCACGCCAGGAACGCCGGCGTAGTACTGGGTGACAAAGGCCGTCAAGCATCGGGCAGCCCCGAGATCACTGACTCCCTCGAGTTCGTGGGTCTCCATACCGACCACACGGCCCCGGCGCACCGCAAACACTGCCACCATGCCACGGCCGGCGCCGGTCACGACGGCGACGACATCCTCATCGGTGCGGTTGCCGTCCACCATCTTCTGCTTCTGTGCGATCCGTGCCATCGCCTTGATGCGGTCCCGGTAGCGCGCCGCCCGTTCGAAGTCGAGACGCTCCGCTGCCGCATCCATCTGCGCCCGCAAGATCTTCTCCACGGCCGCGGACTCGCCTCGCATGAAGAGTTCCACCTCGTCGAGCAACTCAGCATATCCGGGGGCATCGATACGCCCCTCACAGGGTCCGGCACAGCGTTTGATGTGGTAGTCAAGACAGACGCGGCCTTTGCGGAATATCTCGTCGCTGCAGGTACGGAACAGGAAGAGGGTACGCAGGGAACGCACCGTCGACCGTAGCGCCAAAGCATTGGTGTAGGGGCCAAAATAGCGCGCCCCATCGTTGCTCAAACGTCGTGAATAGTACGGACGGGGGAACAACTCCACCCCACCGGAGGTTGGACGCGGAAGCTTGAGATACAGGTAGTTTTTGTCATCTTTGAGACGAACATTGAAGCGCGGCCGGTATCGCTTGATGAGTGTGCTTTCGAGGATAAGCGCCTCGCGCTCGTTGGCACATGCGATGATTTCGAAGTCGAAGATCCTCTCGACAAGATTGCGCGTGCGCAGCGGCAAGGATGCCATGCCGGTGAAGTACGAACGCAAACGACTGCGCAGCCGCGCCGCTTTGCCGACATAGATCACCCGGGCCTCGACATCGCGCATGACATAGACCCCCGGCGACTGCGGCGCCGCCGAGAGCCGCTCGCGCAGCAGTTCTGGCCGGCCTAGGAGACGCGACGGCGGAATGGGCACTCTAGAAGTGTCGTCCACGTCCGTACAAGAGGCGAAACGCCTGCTGCAATCGCCGGGTCTTCTTGGCGGTGTACGGGTACATATGCACGTCTTTTTTGAGATGCAGCCGGGATACCAGAATTGCCTGCTGCGAGCAGAACTTGCGAATGCCGCCCGGACCGTGGCGATGGCCGATACCAGAAGCCTTGACGCCCCCCATCGGCAGTTCGAGCACCTGAAAGTTGATGACGGCATCGTTGACGCAGACCGTGCCCGCCTGGATGCGTCGTGCGATCGCTTCGCCATGCCGCAGATCACCGGTGAACACCGACGCGCTCAGGCCATAGGGCGAGTCGTTGGCCAGACGTATGGCCTCTTCGACATCGGCAACCTTCATGATGGGCAGTGTCGGGCCGAATGTCTCTTCGGTCATGCAAA
Source organism: bacterium (assembly GCA_014874355.1). Classification (GTDB taxonomy): domain Bacteria; phylum Chloroflexota; class Dormibacteria; order Aeolococcales; family Aeolococcaceae; genus JACWAJ01. The sequence continues at coordinate 34,041 of JACWAJ010000028.1, forward strand.
GCATGGTGTGGTCGACGTCGACCAGAACCGTCGGCTGGTACCAGTAGCCTCCCACGCCGTTGTGGCCTCGCTCACCGCCGGCAACGACCTTGGCACCCTTGTCCCTGGCGTCATCCACGTGTCGGGCAACGATGTCCACCTGAGGCGGAAACGTCAGAGAACCGACCTCGGCCATACCGGGACCGGTCGAAACACCGTTGCGCAAGATGCGCACCTTCTCGGTCACCGAGGCTACGAAATCGGCATAAACCGGCGCCTCGACGTAGACGCGCTCAATGCCGATGCACGTCTGCCCGCAGTTGAGCATCGAGTAGTACACGGCATGGTTGGCGGCACGCTCTAAATCGGCGTCGGCGAGCACGATCATGGGATCCTTGCCGCCCAGTTCCAGCGATACCGGCGTCAGCGTCTCAGCCGCCTTGGCCATCACCTGCTTGCCGACCTCCGTCGACCCGGTGAACATGATCATGTCCACCTCGCCGATCAGCGCTTCACCCGTGACACCTCGACCGGTGGCAACCTGCATCACATGCTCGGGCAGGCCGCACTCGATAAGGCCTTCCAGCAGCAGCAGCGAGGTCAGCGGTGTGATCCCCGACGGCTTGAGGATCACGCTGTTGCCCGCCGCCAGCGCCGGAATGCAGTCGCCAAAGGAGTTGCTGAGCGGGTAGTTCCACGGCCCGATGACCCCGATCAAACCGAGTGGACGGTAGCGAAGGGTGAGCTTCTTGCCCTTGGCCGGCAGATAGTCACTGTGAATCCGTTCGTCGGCAAGGTAACGCCAGGCGTGCTTGGCCCAGAAGGCGAAGGCGTTGACGCCATAGGACCAGTCGGCGACCTGAGCGTCCTCATAGGTCTTGCCTGTTTCCAGAACGATCGTCTCGATGACGCGATCGGCGTTGTCGCACAGCCATTTCTGCATCCGCGACAGCACGCGCCTACGCTCACGAAAGCCCAGCGCCTCCCAGCCGGGCTGCGCCGCACGTCCCATCTGCGCCATCCCGTGCACCTGCTCGCGGTCCAGGGCGGGCACGTGAGCGATGACCTCACCGGTGGCAGGGTTCTCAACGGAAATCTGGCCGGGCAGCATGGCAGTTCACTCTACCTGACGTCGCGACGAACTGCCCGACGAATCAGCGAACAACGCCCGAGAAACCCTCGGCCAGCGCCGCCGCCGCCTCGATGTAGGCGTCCCGGGTGGCGCTCCCCAGCAGTTCCCAGCGCGCCGGGCCACCACTGGCCAGATGACGGTCGTAGGGCACACGGATCACCGAGCGAACCCGCTTGCGGAAGTGGGTTTCTAGAGCGCCAACGTCGACCAGGCCGTCCTTGCGGACGTTGTTCAGAAGCACTACGGCATTGCGTACCTTCTCGGGGTAGCGACACTCGACGAAGTCGAGCGTGAAGCTGGCAACGCGACCCGCATCCACACTGGGAGCCGCCACGATGACGAGTTCGTTGGCCAGGCGCAGAATTCCCTGGGTTGCGCTGTCGAGCAAACCCGTGCCGAGATCGCAGAGGATCACCGAGTAGTAACGCTCCAGCACGCCGATGGCCCGGGCGAAGTCCGCCTCGCCAAGCGCCTGGGAGATCGCCGGATCCAACTCCGACGCCAGAACCTCAAGACGCGACGGCGCCTGACTGGTAAGTGCGCGAACATCCGAATAGCGCTCTATCCGCGCGGCGTGGCGAAGCAGGTCGGAAAGCGTCGACTCGGTTTCGCGCTCGACCCGCCAGCCCAGCGAACCGGCATCGGGGTTGGCGTCGATGGCCAGGATCCGGTCGAGCCGGTGCATGGCAAGCGCGGTGCCGCACAGGATGGTCGCAGTGGTCTTGCCGACCCCGCCCTTTCCCGATGCCACTGCAATCCGCTGGCAGCTGTTGATCCGCGCCTGGATTCGCTGCAACAACCGCCGGTAGTGCACCTCGGCAGCGCTCGGTGCAGGAGTGATCGCGCCCCGGCTCAGGCGCCAGATCCGGTGCCGCCAGCCACTCGAAGGCGGCAGTTGCTCCGGGCGCAGAAAGCTGTCTCCTTGAAAATCGGTGACAACGGCGGTGCCGTGGTCGGCGGCACGCGGCACCGACGGCGCATTCCCATCCGCCTCTACCAGAGGCCACTCCACCACCCGCTCTTTCTCAATTGCTGTCATACGATCAAGAACTTTATCAGGCACCGCTCTCAAGTCGCGACAACTCCTCCAGAAAGGCCGCTTCGTCGAAGATGCGAATGCCCAGCCTCACTGCCTTGGCGTACTTCCCACCCGGGTCAGCGCCGGTAACGACGACTGCGGTTTTCGAGTTGACATTGGAGCCGCAATTGCCCCCCAGCGCACGAATGCGCTCCTCGGCCTGGCTACGCGTCATGCCCGTCAGCGTGCCCGTAAACACCCATGACTGACCGCTCAGCGGCCCCTCCCCACCACCGCTTGGCGGTTCGGTCACAACGCCGGCAGCGCGCAAACCGGCCAGCAGTTCCCGTCCTTCGCTCGAAGCAAACCAGGTGGCTACATGGTGGGCGACGATGGGACCAATCCCTTCAATTCCGAGCAACTCTGCCTCGGTCGCGCTCGCCAACCGCTCCAGCGAGCCAAAATGGTTGGCCAGATCACTCGCCGTTTGCTCCCCGACCTGGCGAATCCCCAACGCGTTGACGAAGCGGTGCAGCGGAACCCGGCGCCGTGCGGCAATGGCCTCTACCAGTTTGTGGGCCGAACGCTCCGCAAAACCGTCCAGTCCGAGCAGTTGCTCAGGCGTGAGCGAGAAGAGATCGCCGGCATCGTCAACCAGGCCGGCGTCAACGAGTTGATCGATGATGGATTCCCCCAGTCCCTCGATGTTCACCGCCCCACGAGACGCGAAATGGCATAGCCGTTCGCGGCGCTGCGCCGGACACAGGGGATTGAGGCAACGGCGGACGGCGGAGTCGGGATCGCGCCCCAACTCGGTGCCGCACACCGGACACCCTTCCGGCATCGACCAGGGGCGTGAATCCGGTTGGCGTTTGGCCACAATGACCTTGACAATTTCCGGAATGACATCGCCCGCCTTGTGGAGCACAACGCTGTCGCCAATGCGGACATCCTTGCGCGCCACCTCGTCCTCGTTGTGAAGCGTGCAGCGGCGCACCGTGGAACCGGCAACGAGCACGGGTTCGAGGTTCGCCACCGGAGTGGCCGCACCAGTACGTCCAATCTGGACAATGATGTCAAGAACTCTCGTCTCCACCGTCTCGGGCGGAAATTTGTAGGCGATAGCCCATCGTGGCGACCGTGACACAGCGCCCAACTCTGCTTGCAGTGTCAGGGAGTTGACCTTGATGACGACGCCGTCGGTACCGTAATCGAGATCGTGCCGGCGATCGCGCCATTGATCGAGGTAGGCCTCGACACCTTCGATACCGGCCACCACCGCAAAGTTGCGGTTGACCCGAAAGCCCATGGCCGCCATCAGTTCCAGCGCTTCGCTCTGGCTGCGAACCAGACCCGGCAACTCCAGGTGATACATGTAGGTCGACAGACCGCGCGACGCGGTAATCGTGGGATCGAGCTGGCGCACCGCGCCCGCCGCGGCATTGCGCGGATTGGCGTAAGTCGGTTTGTCCGCTTCCTCGAGACGCGAGTTGAGTGCGGCGAAGCTGGACTTGGGCATGTACACCTCGCCACGCACCTCGAACTCGCGGGGAATCCCCTCGGGGATCTGGCGCAATCGTATCGGAACCGAGCGGATAGTACGAATGTTGTTGGTGACGTCCTCGCCCTCGATTCCGTTACCTCGCGTGGCGGCACGAACCAAGCTGCCATCGCGATACGTCAGAGAGATGGCAAGCCCATCGATCTTCAGTTCGCAGCAGTAGCCCTCGACACGACTGACCTCACGCTCAACCCGGCGCACGAAGCCGCCCACCTCGTCCACCGAAAAGGCGTTACCCAGCGACAGCATCGGTGTGACGTGAGCGACCTTGCGGAAGGCATCGAGTGGCGCTCCGCCGACTCGTTGCGTCGGGGAGTCCTGGGTGACCAACTCGGGATACTCGGTTTCGATGTCCACCAGTTCGCGTAAGAGCCGGTCGTACTCGCTGTCCTCAATTTCGGGACGGTCGAGAACGTAGTACAGATGCGAATGGTGATCGAGAAGATCGCGCAGTTCCAATGCGCGATTGCGGGCTTGAACGGGAATGCCTTCGATGCTCATGAAGTGGTGCATCCGGCTCCAGCGTGAGCCTCAGTCGACCGGACGGATCGCAGATTCGCCAACTGCAAAGATTTTGACTCCACTCTTGTCGAACTTGATCACAACCTCTTCCCCGGCACGGGTCATGGTGCTCTTGAGCACAGTACCAGCGCCAAGCGCAGGGTGCTTCACACGCGACCCCTCGTGATACCGCTGTGGCGCAACGTCTACGGGGTTGGGGCTTGCGGCCCGAGTGTAGTTTGCCTGGCGCGCCACACCCGCAGCACGCGGGTCGGGAACGGGCACCCCGCCGACACGACGAACCACCTCGAGCAGTTCGGCCGGAATCTCTTTTAGGAATCGCGACGCTTCCGACAGCTTGGGCGCCCCGTAAATGTGACGCCGGAATGCGTGGAGCAGGTAGAGACGCCGCTCGGCGCGCGTCACCCCGACGTACGCCAGACGGCGCTCTTCGGCGATGGCCGGCTCCCCCTCGTCCATGGCACGCATGTGAGGCAGTAACCCCTCCTCCATTCCCACCAGGAACACCACAGGAAATTCCAAACCCTTGACGGCGTGAAGCGTAATTAAGGTGACGCCAGCCTGACTTTCGTCCAAGACGTCTACGTCGCTCACCAAAGCCACGTTCTCGAGGAACTGAGCCAAGCCTTCGGGCGGTGGTACCGCAGCGTATTCCGCGGCCAGACCGACAAGCTCGGTTACGTTGCTCCAACGCTCCTCACCCTCTGGAGTTCCATCGCGCAGAAAACTCTGATATCCGCTCTCGGATAGAACGCGCCCCATGAGATCGGACAGGTTGAGCAACGCGGCACGCTCACGGAAGGAGTCGATCAATCCCCCGAACTCGTCCAGCGCCTTCAGCGCACCGCTGCCGATGCTCTCCGCGTCGTCAAGTTGGTGCACCGCATCGAACAGCGAAATCCGCTTGCGCCGCGCCAATTTCTCGACCTCGGCCAGAGTCTTGTCGCCGATCTTGCGGCGCGGCACGTTGACGATGCGCGAAAACGCAATCGGGTCGCGGGGATTGGCAATGAGACGCAGGTAGGCCAGCACGTCCTTGACCTCGCGCCGCTCGTAGAAACGCATCCCGCCCACCAGTCGATATGGCATCCCCCGGCGTAGGAAGATGTCCTCGAAGGCGCGCGATTGCGCATTGGTACGGAACAGGACGGCGACGTCGCTGAGCGAGAACTCGCCGGCAACAAGCTGGTCGATCTCGTGAACCACCGCCAGCGCCTCTTCCTGCTCGTCGTAGACGGACAGCAGTTGAACCCGGGCACCGCCGCTGCACTCGGTCCAGAGTTTCTTGTGAGCACGCTCCGAGTTGTTGCGTATGACGGCATGTGCTGTATCGAGAATGTTCTGCGTGGAGCGGTAGTTCTGCTCCAGGGTGACCACCGTGGCGTCCGGATAATCCCGGCGAAATGACAATATGTTGCGAACGTCGGCCCCACGCCATCCGTAGATTGAGTTATGTGTCACCAGCCCGTTGGCAATGTAATTGTGAGTCCTCTCGATATTGAGGTCATGGACCGTACCGTTGATGGGCACTCGTCCTACTGACACCACAGGGTCATACCCCCCCTCAGCGTCGAACATCACCATGCCTCGATGAACCGAGCCCGCGGGAAGGAAGCCGAGACTGCAGCTTTCGATCACCGGCCCATTTTTGCCCAGCCGTGCATTCCGCAACACGCAGAGATCTGCAAACACACGCTGTATGCGTTCGACCATCGCCAAGGCAGCTCCGAAGTCTGCAAACGCGGACTCATACCGCCATGACTCCGACCCCGCCTTTGCTGGGCGAACCGATAGACCGATCGATTCCAGAGCTTCGTGCCCCGCACGGTCATTGCCAACCATGGAAATCCGGTGCATCGGGGATGCACCGCGTCGATCACCGCATAGGGTCAGCACAATATTGCGACGATTGGAGTTGCGACTATGAGGCACGTGATGCGGGTGAGTCCACAGCAGTCCGCGATCGTGAACGAGCCTGCGCCCAGATGCCTCGGTATCAAAAGAGCGAAATACTTTATCTAGATAACCAGCATCATGAACGAGCCCGTTGCTACTGTTACCCCTGCGGGGAACAAAGGGTAATGTGGGGATTTGATAGCCCAGTGAGGCGATGTACTCATCAGCACGAGCGTCGTTCTCGTTCTCGTGAGTGGAGATGATCCAGAGCGCGTCGGCATGTTCCTGCATGCATCGCTGACGAAAACCTGCGACCGGTCTGGCCTGTCCCTTGGTGTTGACCTGGCTGGTTCCTATCCGGCACCCCACTCCACGCTTGTACATGAGGTATGTAAAAAACGTCTGCGTCGGTTCGCCCGTACGATAACCAGCGAAATGAGTGTGTTCGAGGGTACTGACAACGGTACGTCCCGACGCGGTCGTTATCGCAACCCCATCGCCGGATGCGAGCCCTTGATAAACCGATATCACGCGAGCAGAGCGAACATCGCCACTACCATAATTTGAGGCGACCAGTTCTCCCGCCGTAATCTCCTCGATTGCCTTGGCTCGCCCGTCCGCCATGAGAATTGGTGTTCCTGTGGCCAGGCATTGGTCGTCGTCACCCACCACCGTCAAATTGCGATGGTGCTCGGCCAGTAGCGACACCATTACGTACTGAGCCCGGTTGGTGTCCTGGTACTCGTCCACGAATATGTGGCGGAACCGTTCCTGGTAATGCCGGCGGATAGGCTCAACATCGCACAGCATCTGGACACTGCGCACCAGAAGATCATCGAAGTCCAGCGCCGCAGCATTTTTCAATTCCACTTCGTAAGTGCGAAAAACCCTGGCCACATTACCCCCGAAGATATCTGCGGCCTGCGCCTCGAAAGTGGAGGCATCCTGCAGTTCGTTCTTGGCCTTGCTGATCTCGTGTGCAATCTGCTTCGCGGGAAAGCGCTTGTCATCGACACCGACCATGGTCATGGAACGCCGGATGGCACCCAGGCGATCGGCCTCGTCGTAAATGGTGAAGTTGGAGGGGATGCCCAAACAGTCGCCGTCGCGGCGCAACATGCGCACGCCAATGGAGTGAAACGTGCCCAGCCACATCCCGCTCAAACCCGGGGTGGCGCCTTCCAGCAGCGCCTCGACACGCGAACGCATCTCGCGGGCCGCTTTGTTGGTGAAGGTGACGGCGAGGATCTCGGACGGGCGCACGCCGCGACTGGCAATGACGTGAGCTATACGATGCGTCAGTACCCGGGTCTTGCCGCTCCCCGCACCAGCAAAGATGAGCAGCGGGCCGTCGGGCGCGTCGACAGCCTGCCGCTGGGCGGCATTGAGCGAATCAAGGAGCGGCAGGGACAACCTTCACATTGTAAGCCGCCGGCCGGCGGTCCCCGAGCAGGTGGTTGCGAGGCGTCCGGCGCCGTGCCCGCTCGACTCCTTCGAGGTCGACATCGGCGACTAGCAGGACTTCGTCGGCCTTGCCGGCAGGTCCGGCAAGCGGCCAGCCATCCGCCCCGACGATGACCGACGCCCCCAGGAAGGCGACGCCGCGTTCCACTCCGACACGATCCGCGCAGGCCATGACGACACCGTTTTGCGCGGCGGCGGCGGCGACGACGTAATCCCCCTGGCACCAACCCCGCTCGTCGTAGACCGTCGGCTTGAAACTGTCGACCCAATTGGTCGGCACCGCGATAACTTCGGCACCGGCCAATGCCAGCGCCCGAGCCGGCTCGGAAAACCACAAGTCGTAGCAGATGATGATGCCCAGCCGGCCCCAGGGCAAGTCGACTACGACAAGACCCTCACCAGAGGTGAACCAGTTCAACTCGTTGTGGAAGAGGTGGAGCTTGCGATACATTGCCACCTGGCCCGAAGGCCCCACGAGTACCGCACTGTTGTACCGGCACGATTTGGCATGTTCGTTGAAGCCGCTGACGATGTGACAGTCGCCGTTGCGGGCTACGCCGGTCAGCGCCGTGATGTACGCACTGGCATCGAAAGGTTCGGCAGTCGCCTCGGCCTCATCCTCGGACTCGAACACATAGCCGCTTTGGGCCAGTTCCGGCAGCACGATGAGTTGCGCCCCGGCCTCGACGCCGCGCTCAGCCCAAGCCACGGCCAGATCACGATTGCCGGCCACATCGCCAACATTCGGCTGGTACTGGGCAACGGCAATACGCAACGGGCGGGACATCATTTCCACCGTAGCAGGCTCGAACTCAGCCCTGTTTCCGGGCGTCGGTTTTTAGGCCACAGAAAAAGCGCGGTACGCTACACATAACGCACCGCGCTTCCCGGCTTTACGCCCAGTTCGGATTAGTTGCTGGCAACGACGGCCAGGATGTCCTTCTCCGCCAGGATGAGGTACTCGACGTCGTCGATCTTGACTTCGCTGCCTGCGTACTTCGCGTACATGACGCGATCGCCAACCTTGACATCAAGCTCGATGCGACTGCCAGTGCGCTCGTTGTAACGACCGCTACCCACAGCCTCGATAACGCCCTCCTGGGGCTTCTCTTTGATGGTGTCAGGCAGGACGATGCCGCTCTTGGTCGTCTCCTCACGATCAACAGGCTTGACAACGACACGATCGGCTAGCGGACGCAACTTAAGGGCCACGGAAAGACCTCCAAAACAAGGGGACGGCAATGAGCCGGCTTAGCACTTGAACCACAAGAGTGCCAACACTCTACCCCACTGATCGCCAGAATCGCAAGCTGAGTTCAGATCAGCGCGGGGACTACCTCCGCTCGTGCTCCACGGCCGCAGCGCGCAGTCGCAACAATGTTTCGCCGGCTTCGTGGAGCGCCACCTCGTCATGGGCGTCGACCGGCCTAAGTTCGCGAAGCTCGTCGAGTGCCTCCTCGATGTCGCCGAGCCAGGGGGGGGCCTCAGCACGCTCGACAGGCAGCAACCGGCCCGCCAGCCTGCGCGCGATGGTGGCGACTTCGCTCACCGGCTCATACCTCTCAGCATGTCGCCACCTTGCCACATGCGGCTCAACTTGGGGAGTTAGGACGCAGGCCCTTCAGCCCTCAGCCCCACCCATGGACTCGAGGAGGGACCATGCCGTCTGCAGTTGGTCCAGATTGGCACTCAGTCCGGCCTCACTGGCACGACCGGCGCTCCCAATCGCGTTGGCAAACTTGCTGATGTCGATGAACGGGCCCGGCCCCGCCTTGACCCGACGTGCGGCGCTGCGAATGTCACGAGTGATGATCCCCGACCAGTACGCTCCCGCCGCCTCGTCCTGCTCGAAGCCAACCGTACCCTCGTGCCCCGACGCCCAATCGCCGGTGACACCGGCAAAGCCGTCCGCAAGCGCCTTGTGCAGTTCGACCCATGAAACCAGGCCCTGGGGGAGATCGGCCGCGAACTCGGGAAGTCCCCCGTAGCTGCGCGCCAGGTTCCATACCGCCAGTTCACCACTGCCAAGACGCGGCAGCGCGAGCAGTTCAGATGCGGTGCCACTCCCCGACCCTGCGCCTATGTCCTTGGCGACCGCCGTAACCGCGTCGGCCTGAGCAACGTAGTGCCGCTGCAAGGGCTCCACGTCCGCCAACCGCGGATCGCGTTCTATCAGACCCATCTCGCCGGCGAACTGGTCGACCACCTGCCACGCCACCGCCTCGGCCACACCATTGACCACGGTGTGGGCACCCGGAAACTGCCACAGCGACGCCCACTCGGCACGCATCAGCTGCTCATCCGACGGGCCAATGCCCCGCAACACGGTCGCCGTGAGCACAACCAGGTCCGACTTGACCAAGCCAAGTTGCCAGTGCTCCGCGACCTCATTGGGACTGATCCTGCGCACGCGTTTGGCCGTCCTCTCGAAGAAACTGCCAACGCGCTCACCCATGGCCGGGTGCATGACGGCCAGCCGCGTCTTCGGGGAGAAGAACCCCTGCACATGTGGGCAGGTTCCCAGCAGGTCCTGTCCGCCGTCCACGACATCGCGGACGTAGCTGGTCCCCCCCACGATCCGAGCGATCGCGCCCGGAGCCTGGCGGTACAGGTCGTAAACGTTGTCAGGCCGAGTCACGAAAGTTTCTGCCCCCTGAGGACTCCATTGTCGCAGCGTTGCCGATCTGGTCATATTGGGAACAAAGCCTGCTTGAGTTTAGGCAAATAAGGCCAGAGCCGGGTCGGCGTCGAACGAAACCATGTCGGGACCGTGCGTTTTTAGTCGATGCCAGCCTGCGGCGCCGATCATGGCGGCGTTGTCGCCGCACAGATGCAGCGGAGGCACGACGACCCGCAGCCCAGAAAGCCGCTGCCGCACCGCAGTGCGTAGCGCAGTGTTAGCGGCGACACCGCCTACTACAACGACCTGCTCCGCACCGGTGCGGTCAGCAGCCGCGCCCAGCCCCTCGGCAAGCTGCTCTACCGCCGCCACCTGGAATGACGCGGCAATGGCAGCGATGACGGCCGGGTCCCTGGGAATCCCGGCATCATCCAACTCAGCCGTACCGAGGTCGCGGACGACGTAACGCACTGCGGTCTTGAGGCCGCTGAAAGAGAAGGCCCCCTCCAGCCGCGTTACCGGCAGAGGAAACCGCGCCGCATCACCCGCTCCGGCCACCCGTTCGATTACCGGACCCCCGGGATACGCCAGTCCGAGCATCCTTGCCGCCTTGTCGAAGGCTTCTCCAACCGCGTCGTCGCGTGTCGACGCCAGGCGGATCGCTGTGCCATGATCTCGCAGTTCCACGCAGTCGGTGTGCCCACCGCTGACGAGCAACGCCAGGAACGGCGGCTCGAGTTCCAAGTCGGCCAGCCATGCCGAGTAGACGTGACCCGCCAGATGCGAAACCCCGACTACGGGAAGGCGCCGCGCCGCAGCAGCAGCCTGGGCATAGGCGGTACCGATGAGCAGGCAGCCCGCCAAACCCGGCCCCCGGGTTACCGCGATGGCGTCGATGGCGTTCCAGCCACCATCAATTCCGCACAGTGCGGCATCGACAGTGGTGCCCAGCACTTCGAGGTGGGCGCGAGCGGCCAGCTCGGGTACGACCCCCCCATACCCGGTGTGAAGGTCTATCTGCGATGCCACCACAGAGCTGAGCACCTCGCGTCCATCTCGAACCACGGCGGCAGCGGTCTCGTCGCATGAGGTCTCGATGGCTAGAAGCGTGGTCATCGGCCGGCCGGCTTTCCATACGCCGCCGCCAAATCAAGGCCCGCCGCATCGATCCCCTCAAGTCGACGCATCAGGTTGCGTTCAAAGCGTTGGGAGTACAGCGAATCACTCCACATCACGATGGCGTCCTCACCGTTGTCCGTGTAATAGCCAAGCCGCCGGCCGATTGCCTTGAAACCAAAGGACTCATATAGACCGATGGCATGAAGATTGCCGCTGCGCACCTCGAGCGTCAACCAATGGGTCTTCAGTTCGAGGGCCCGCACCACCAACGCACCCAGTAGCACCTTGCCATAACCGTTGCCCTGATCCTCAGCCCGCACCCCGATTGTGGTGACGTGGGCTTCGCTGCCCAACTTCCATAGGCCTGCGTACCCCACCAGATCGCCGTCACGCCGGAGCACGATGTAGGAGGCGTGGGGATTGTGCGAAAGCTCGGTCGCGTAGGCATTCTTGGGCCACGGCGATACAAACACCTGGCGTTCGATCGCCTGTACAGTGGCGATGTCCGCGTGGCTCATCGGCTCCAATGCCAGCCGCGTTATAACCTGCATCTTTTGCCCATGATACCCGGGCAACCCTTATGGAACTCAACCAGTAAGGGTAAACCGTGGCCGGGCAACGTATTCCGCGGTAAGTTCTGCGGTGTCGAGTGGCCGGCCCAACACCGCGCTCGCAGCCGCGGCGGCCAGCGCCAGAATCGCATCCGCGACCAGGATGCCGTCACCCGAAACGGCCACATCGGTGCTGACAACAGCATCGACATCGCCGCCATTCAACGCGTTGAGTTCGATACGCCGAGCGTCGGTTTCACGACGGATGTGAACTCCCGGAACGCGGACGAAGCCGGCCACGAAAATCCCCCCGCGCGAAGCATCGCTAACCGCACGAATCCGTTGTGCCGTCAGGGGCGCGCCGTGGGCAACGATGTCGAGGCTGCCGATGCCGTAAAGCGGCAAACCGCGTGCGTGAGCGACTCCCAACGCAGCCGCCATGCCGGTGCGCACGCCCGTGTACGAACCCGGCCCGGTCGCCACCACCACAGCGTCAAGTTCATCACTCAGCAGGCGCTGCAGCGCCGTCCCCAACGCCGGCGCCACCGCCACGTCATCAAGGCACACAGAGTCAGCGGCCACCCCATCACGACCGGCAATCGCGACGACCACACGTCGACGCAGTGAGGTGTCAATGGCGAGGATCATGGAATCTCATCCCAGACGCCAAGCAGGTGGGTGGCGACACCAACGTCGAGCTGGACAAAACGCCAGTTGTCTTTAGCGATACCGATACGAACCTTGACTGGATGCCAGGCGCAGAGGTCGACGTGGTCAGACCACTCCACCGCAACCGCGGCGCCAGCTACGAGTTCGTCGAGATCGAGGAACTCTATGTCGGCGCCATCGCCGAGCCGGTAGCAATCGATGTGATGGAGAGTGAGCCGGGACGCGCGATAGACGTGGTGCAAGACGAATGTAGGGCTGCGGACTTCATCTGTCGCAAAACCCAGTCCCGACGCAAGACCTCGAACAAAGCACGTTTTGCCGGCGCCAAATTCACCGCTCAGCGCAACCACGTCACCGGCACGCAACCGCGCGCCGAGCAGTGCCCCCAACGTCTCGGTGGCCAATGCATCGCGAGTGCAACGAAGCACAACTGCCGTCTCCATTTTTCCCATCATCCAAAGTGGAATGATCGCGGAATTGGCACGGCAATTTCCCGAGCACCTTGTCGGGCTCGGCAGACGACACCGGAGCCCGCATACAGCCGGCCTACTGGTGACAGCGGCTCCAGATCAGCCGGCCAGGCGGCGACCAGGGCCTCAAATTGGTCCGGGGCAACCGCGGCGAGAAGCTCAAAGTCCTCCCCTCCGGCAACGGCCAATTCGAACCAGTCGGGCCAAGTCTTCAACGCGGCATCGACTGGCACGGCATCACGCCACAACTCGGCGGCACAACCGGACGCCCTGGCAATGTTGATGGCGGCTACAAGTAGGCCGTCACTGATATCCGTGGCACAGGCAACGCCCCGTGCCGCCAGTTCCAATCCTTCGGCGAGTCGCGCCCGAGGCGCCAGCTGGGCAACTCCCCACGCTGCCGTCACCGCCGGATCGGTGTCGCCGGCGGTGCGCCCGCGCAGCAACGCCAGACCCGCTGCCGCCCGCCCGAGCAGACCGGATACGACAAGACAGTCGCCGGGTTGGCCCAAGGCAACCCCGAGATGCCTTCCCTTTCCAACCCTGCCGACGACAGCAACATCTATCACCAGCGACCCTTCGATGCCGCTGACATCGCCCCCGGCCACCCCACAACCGATCTCGGCGGCCGCGTCACACAGGCCTGCTTGGATGGCAAGCGCATCGGCGGCACGGGTAGTCCCCGGGGCGCACAACGTGGCCAGGCAAAACTCTGGAGACGCACCACTGCCCGCAAGGTCGGAAAGCGCCACATGCAAAGCACGCCGGCCGAGCCCGTACGGGGAAATCCAGTCGCGCGAGAAGTCCTGGCCCTCCACCATGGCGTCCTGGCTAACAACCATGTCGAGGCCAGCCTCGGGGCGGTATACGGCCGCATCGTCGCCGCTGCCAACCACCAGACGTGGTTGAGGGACCGCCCGGGCCAGTGCCGCAAGCCGGCTCAGAAGTTCCGCTTCTCCAACGCTTTGCAGTGTCGGCCCGGCATCGTCAAAGCGACGGGTGACGAGGTCGTCAAGGTGGAGTTCCAATTCCGTAACCACACTGCGACTCTAAGCCTGGGGCTACCGTAAACACCGCTTCGATTTGCTTTTTGGCCCTCCAGAGGAGTACCCTCCGCGGAGCGTTTGAAATCTATCAACTCCTGGATCTGATCCTCTCCTAGGGTCTACATATTGGGTTCGGGAATAGAACGGGGGGCAGATATTGCGGCCTGACCGCAAAATTCTCGCCGGACTTCTGGTCGTCGCCAGTCTTTTCACCGCCTCAGTCGGGTCGATCCCGGCATCGCAGGCGGCGGTGTCGCAACAGCAGCAGGATGACCTGCGCGCGCGCCGAGCAGAGCTCTTCGCGCAGCTCCAAACACTGCTTGCCTCAGAGAGAGGCTCTGCCACCAATCTGGCCGCATCTGAAGGCCAGTACCTCGACGCACAGACAGCTCTCACCTCGGTGCGCACCGACTTGAACGATGCCAACCAACGCCTGGAGCAGCTGCAGCAGCAGATCTCGGCCGAGCAGAAGCGCGATCTCGATGCACAACGCCAGCTTGCCATCCTCGTCCGAGCAACCTACGAATCCGCGGGCGACCGCAGCCTGCTGGCCAACATGCTCTCATCACATGACTTCGGCGAAGCGATGGCCCGCGCCAAGAGCGCTGACAGCTTCCAGAATCAAGTGGTTCAACTCCAGGCACAACTGACTGCCGACCAGACGGCTCTCGCCAAGCAGAGGGCCGAACTTCAGACCAAGTTCGCGCAAGCATCCACATTGGAGAGGCAGCTCTCCGACCAGAGCAACCGCTTCCTGGCCGCGGTGCAAACCCGCAACATGAGTCTCGCCAATGCCAGCGCTCCCGTGCGCGCTTTGGAAGCTCAGATAGCGGATATCGACAACCAACTGGCAGGCGACAACCTCCCCACAGTCAACGGTAGAAGTTCCTGTGGCAACCAGTTCGCCTACGGCCAGTGCACCTGGTACGTCGCCACCCGACGCTGCATCCCTTGGAGTGGCAACGCCAACCAATGGTTCTCCAACGCCGCCGCGATGGGCTACCTGGAAGGGCACCGTCCAGCAGTCGGCGCAGTGGTCGCCTTCTGGCCCGGCGGTGACGGAGCCGGCTCGGTCGGCCATGTCGGCTATGTCGAGCAGGTCGGCCCCGACGGAGGCGTTCCGCCCGGCTACTTCAGATTGTCGGAGATGAACTATGGCGGTTGGGGTTTTGTCAACTACCGCGTGCTGCCCAACAACTCCGCCGGCATCCAGGGATTCATCTACGGCCATAGCTGACCTCTGGCAGCCTGTCTCAGGCGTCGAGGACGAGCCGGGGCACCCGCGCTGAGATTGCGGTCAGCACCTCGTAACTGATGGTGTCGATCGCCGTCGCAACCGTGTCGGCACCCAGGACGGCGTCGCCGTCACGACCCACGATGAGAACCGGGTCACCAACGTCAAGGCCCTCCAGCGCCGAAACGTCAACCGACAGTTGATCCATGCTGACCCGTCCGATGATGGGACAGCGCACACCGCTCACCAGCACAGCGCCGCGATTGCCCTGGGCCCGCGCTATGCCGTCGGCATAGCCGGCCGCCACCGTGGCGACGCGCCTGGCGCCGGCCGCCATCCATTCACGGCCGTAACCGACGGTGTCTCCCGCAACCACCGTCTTGAGGTGGCTGATGCGAGCGAACATGCTGAGCGCGGGGCGCAGTCCGAGCACATTCTCCCCGGGAACCGGCGAATAGCCGTAGACCGATAGCCCGGGACGGACCATGTCGTAGTGTGTATCGACAAACTCCAGCAATGCCGCGCTGTTGGCCGCATGCGCCTGTGCGTCGGGAAACGCAGAGCGCAGAGCCGGCAACAGCGAGTTGAAACGCTGGTTCTGCATCTGAGTGAAGTCGCGGTCAGTATCTGCGACCGCAAAGTGTGTAAAGAAGCCAGTGACCTCGATCCAGGTTCGCGCATCATCGACCGCGTCCAGCAGAGCACCGAGTTCTTCGGGCCGGACGCCGAACCGGCCCATCCCGGTATCCAGCTTGAGCTGCACCCGCCCCCGTTTCCCTGAGATTGCGGCTGCAGCAGCTGCAGCACGCACTGCGTCGACGCTGGCGACCGTGACGTCCACGGCGGCATCGAACAGTGCTGGGAGTGCAGGCGGTGGTGTCCAGCCCACAACCAGGATCGGCGTCTCAATCCCAGCTGCGCGAAGCTGGAGAGCTTCGTCAGCAGCGGAAACGCCCAGCCACGAGGCACCTCCCTCGAGCGCAGCACGCGCGGTCAGCACTGCGCCATGCCCGTATCCGTTGCCTTTGACCATGGCCATGATCGCCACTTTCGGACCCACGAGACGCTTCAGGGCCACGACATTGTCGCGCAGCGCCACGGGATCGACCTCGACCCACTTGGCCAGGCTCTCGCCTGGCAGCGATCTCGGCCACGCCGCCAGTTCCGTAGCTTGCTGACCGTGTCGCATGGCAGTCATCGCCGTGCTTCAATCGCGCGCCGGGTACGCTCCTGGGCTGACGGCAGTGCCGCTATGACATCGCTCGCGAGGCCACCGGAGCGACCCTGTTCGCGCTGCACCGCCCTCCCCGCCTCGGCGTGGATCGTGACCGCAGCCACCCCGGCGGCATAGGCGTCCATTCCCTGAGCCAGCATTGCGCCTACGACGCCCGCAAGCACATCACCCGTGCCCGCCGTGGCCAGTGCCACGACATCATGCGAATCGGTGTACGACCGGCCGTCAGGCGCCGCCACAACGGTATGTGCCCCCTTGAGGACGACCACCACCTCGTGCCGGGCAGCGAAATCCTTTGCGACTCCAAGCCGATCCGCCTGCACCTCGGCAACGGTGGAGGAGCACAACCGTGCCATCTCCGCAGGATGCGGGGTCAGCACCGTGGGACCCGGCCGGCGCCGCCAGTCGACATTCTTGGCCGCCGCCGTGTTGAGCCCGTCGGCGTCAACGACCATCGGCAGTGCAAATCGCGACAGCACCTCGATAACCGCACGCTGCGCACCAAGCGTCTGTCCCAAACCGCAGCCGATGACCACCGAACTGGCATGCGTGGCCTCGTCGATCCACCGCCACAACATGCCGCTGAAACCACCGTCTTCGTCGGGAATGGACGTGACCATGACTTCGGCACACTTCGCCGCGACCACTTGGTATATCGACTCGGGAACCATGAGTTGAACCAGGCCGGCTCCGCCACGAGCCGCTCCCATGGCTGCGAGATAGGCGGCGCCGCTGTAGCTTTTGGAGCCGGCGGCAACGACTACGAGCCCGAACGAACCCTTGTGCGCCGCAGCGCTTCGGTCCGGAAGGATCACGCCCTGAATCTCGTCAACGGTCAGCGGGGCATCGGTGGCCATTGCCACCGCAACGGCAGTGTCTCCCTCATGAGACAGCGACAGGGCCACCGGCTCCGCCCACCCACGAACGTGTGCCCAGGGAGCACCGCCGGCGGAGATTTCCACCTCGATGTCGAGCCATCCTGGCAGGGGCACCTCAGCGGCTCCGGCCAGCTTGCGAACCGCCTCCTTGGCGGCCCACCGCGTCGCCCAGCGTTGTGCCTGATCTGCGCAGTGCGCCCGCTCCGCACCGGTAAACGCTCGCCACGCGAATTCGGGACGCTTCAGGCGCAATGCATTGACCCGGCTAACTGTGGTGATGTCGATTCCAAGGAGCGGTTTTGTCGGCATAGCGCAAGCCTATTCGACTGTGACCGACTTGGCGAGATTCCTGGGCTGGTCGACGTCGCAACCACGCACCACTGCGATGTGGTACGCGAGGAGTTGCAGCGGGACCACCGTCAACAAGGGACTGAAGAGTTCGTCGCAGACCGGCAAGCTCAAGACATCCCGGGCCGCGGCAGCGTCGAAGGGGTTCTCCCCTTCTGTGACCAAGGCGATCACAGGCGCATCACGGGAGCGAACCTCCTGTACGTTGCTCACAACCTTCGGCAGCGTCTGCGACCTCACGGCGATGGCCACCACCGGCACGTCGGGTGACAGCAGTGCTATGGGACCATGTTTGAGTTCTCCGGCCGGGTACCCCTCGGCGTGTACGTAGGAGATCTCCTTCAGTTTGAGGGCACCTTCGAGCGCCACTGCAACATTGATACCCCGAGCAATGTAGAGCGCATTGGTTGCGTGCGCATAGCACGGCGCCATCTCGGCCAGCTGCGGCTCCAGTTCCAGCACGCGGGACAGCTTCTCGGGCATGCTCACAAGCTCGGCCACAAGCCGTCGGTGCTCCTCGATGTCGAGGTGACCCCGAGCATCGCCCAGCCGCAATGCCAGCAGGAGGACGCAGGCAAGCTGGCCGGTAAACGTCTTGGTGGCGCAGACAGAAATCTCCGGCCCCGACTGCATGTAGACCACACCGTCGGCTTCGAGCGCAAGCGCGCTTCCGACAACATTGGTGATGGCCACAACGCTGGCGCCCTGCCGCTTGGCCTCGCGTACCGCCGCCAGCGTGTCGGCGGTTTCGCCCGACTGCGAGATCGCCACGACCAGGGTCTTAGCGTCCACAATCGGCTCTGAGTAGCGGAACTCGCTGGCCGGCTCGACGCCAACCCGAATGCGAGCGAGGCGTTCGATGGCATGCTTGGCCACCATCCCCGCCAGTAAGGCGGTGCCACAGGCGACGACAGCCACCGCATCGATGGCGGTGAGCGCCTGGGTGTCGAGCCCCAGGTCGGGAAGTTCGGCGAGCCCTTCCGCGCTGATGCGCCCGCGAAGCGCGTTGCGCAACGCCTCAGGCTGCTCATGAATCTCCTTGAGCATGAAGTGGGAAAACCCACCCTTTTGCGCCTGCTCAGCTTCCCAGTCGACCGTGATGACCTTCGGTTCCACGCAAGTGCCGTCCAGGCTGGTCACGACCACTTGATTCGGCGTGGCCACAGACACCACCTCACCCTCGCCAACCAGCACGACGCGCTTGGTATAGGGGATGAGCGCAGTGATGTCACTGCTGATGAACACCTCCTCATGGCCGAGTCCCACCACAAGCGGCGCATTCAGGCGCGCACCAACGATCCGGTCGGGTTCATCGGCACTGATGACAACGAGCGCGTAGGCCCCCTGGACCCGCTGCAATGCAGTCCGAACCGCAGCCGCCAGATCCCCCGCGTGGAACTCCTCAATGAGATGCGGCACGACCTCGGTATCGGTTTCGCTGGCAAACACATGGCCCCGGCCGATCAGTTCGGTACGCAGCTCGCGGAAGTTTTCGATGATGCCATTGTGGATGAGGTGGATCCGCCCCGTGCAGTCCTGATGGGGATGGGCATTCTCGACAGAGGGACGGCCGTGGGTTGCCCAGCGGGTGTGGCCTATCCCAAGGTGCCCGGAAGGGGCGCCTTCCCGTTCGAGCGTGGCCGCAAGGTCGGCGACTTTGCGATCGCTCTTGACAACCGCCACCGTCCCCCCATTGCCGGAATCGATGACGGCGATGCCGGCCGAGTCGTAGCCGCGGTACTCAAGCCGGCGCAGGCTTTCGATCAGAACGGGGGTGGCCAATCGCGGGCCGGAGTAGCCGATGATTCCGCACATATCGCTCCAGATAACGGACGCCGGCCACCGCTGGTTACGGCGGGGTTGGCGTAGGGGTCGGGGATGGCACCGGCAAGGCGATGATCTTGAGGTGCACCGTAACCGTGTCGGGGGAGACCCTCACCCCCGCCGGCGGGGCGAGCTTGATGGTAACCGTAGTGTCGGAGTTGAGGTTGGTGAGCGAAATCGCTTGCGTCGTCAGCGAATCCAGAGCATTGAGCAGATCACGAGGACCGGAGATGACAACCGTCGGCGGATCGACGGAGATACCGACGAGTTGGTAGCCGGTCGCCACACTGCCAACCGTCTCGGGCACAACCGCCGACGCACGTGAAGTCTCCACCGGGGCGATCGTGAGAATCACCCGCACGGTCGGCGGCGTTACGCCCAGGTTGCCGATCGTGGCGTTGGTCTTGGTGTCTTGGAGCCGCACCGGCACGAAGGCGTCGAGATTGGTCTTCTGGTTGCTGAGATCGAGCTGAATACTCGCGCGCACACTGCTCAGCCGGTTGTGCGGCCCGGTTATGGTCACCTTCTGCGGATCCAGGCTCTGACCGGAAACGATGTATCCCATCGGCGGTGGCGGGTTGACCACCAGGTTGACTGGAATGTCCAGAGAATCGAGAGTGTCCACCTCGGCCACGATGTCAGTCGGAGCTCCGCCGAGTTCAACATTGGGATCGGTGACTGTGACGATCACCGGCAATGTCAAACGACCGGTGCCATGAATGGCGGCGTAGTCGACCTTGACCACGAGCGATCGTGAGTCGAAGGCTTCGAGGTTCTCACGGGTGCCGCTGATGAGCACCTGCACGTCGGGAATCGCGTGGACAAGCAGATAGCGTGCCGGCAAAGACGCCGCATCCTGGGGAACGTGGACGGAAATGACGCGGGTCTCCGGCGGATTGGCCGCGTAGACAACACCGGCCCAGACCACACCGGACAGGCCGATGCAGACCAGTTTGAGCCGCAGGTTTCGCGACAGAATTCCGGGCAGATGCATCAGTGGCTGTGCCTCCCCCACATGCGCCCGGCCCCATTCCGAACCAACGGACCGACGACCGACCGGCCACGCTGCACCTGGGCTCCAAGCCGTTCGACCAGCAACTCGCGCAACCTGCCCGGGTCCATACCGCGCATCAACTTGCCGGCGTCAGCCACGCTGATGGTGCCGGTCACCTCGCTCACAATGAGAATGATCGCATCGCTCTGCAACGTAAGTCCGAGCGCCGCGCGGTGTCGCGTTCCGACACGACCCACGCCGGGCAGCGCATCCGCCAGCGGCAGTACGCATCCCGCCGCCACCAGGCGGCCGTTACGCACGATGACAGCGCCATCGTGCAGCGGGGAACCCGGAAAGAAAATCGTGGTCAACATCTCGGCGGTTACGGCACCATCGATCCGGACTCCCGACACAGCGATGTTCTCCAGCCCCGTGCCCAGCTCGAAAACCACCAGTGCTCCAATGTGCTTCTCACTGAACGCCACCGCAGCACGCAATGTCTCGTCCACCACATGGACCACCTCTGCACCGGCTTGGTGGGCTGACCATGCGTGGAAGATGCTGAGACGGCCCACCTGATCCAGCGCCCTGCGTAACTCGGGCTGAAACAGCACCACCGCTGCGATGAGGATCACCTGGCCGGCGTTGGCAAAGATGAACTCGGAGAGACGCAGGTGCAACGTCCGCGCGAAGAGACTGACCACGAGCAGAACCCCAAGGCCGGCGAGAACCTGCACCGCCTGTGTGCCCCGAATCAGGAGCAGCAACTCATAGAGCAAGAAGGCGACAACCGCAATGTCGACGATGTCACGCCAGCCAACGCTCTCGAGGAAGATGCGTGCGTGAGTCGCAAAGTTATTCACGGCGGCACCACCTCTTCCAAATGCGCAGTGCGGAATACAAGGTCATGGCTCGCTTTGAGTATAGGTTCCCACCGGGCCGCGAGGTGACAGATGCACTAAGCGCGTCAACACCGCGAACCCGATTGAACCGTTACCGTCCTCTCCTGATGAATGTCTTGGTGATCGTCAGCGGAGGTCTCGGAGAGACGCTCCAGGCCGCGCCCTTGCTCCGCAACCTACGTGCCGGTCTGCCCGAAGCGCACATCGCTCTCGCCGCACCCCAACAGGCAGCGGAGCTCGACGGCCATCTCCCCGCCGTCGACGAGATCATCTGCTTTGTCGGGCTTGAAGTTCGAGCACCGGCCAGGGGCATGGTGCGCACCTGGACGCGGCTTCGCAGACAGCGCTTCGACATTGCCATCCTCTGCTCACGACGCAGGCGTGACTCTCTGCTGGCTTACACGCTCGGGATCCCCCGCCGGCTGGGGGTCGCCCACCAGCCGGCGGGGATACTCATGAGCCACCGCCTCAAACAGGTTCCAACTCTCAACAACGCGGCCGCCTGGCTCGAACTGGCCTCTTTACTCGGTCTCGGCACTGCGAGCCAGAAACGCGACTTCATCCCCAGCGACGTTGCGCGTCAGCGCATCGACCAGATGCTGGTTGGCGCCCACGTTGATCCGCAACACATCCTCGTCGCAATCGCCCCGGGCATGGCCGGCACCGATACGCCCGCAGTCGACCCTCAGCGGATTCTCTGGCCGCCAGAACACTACGCCCACCTCGCCAATCAGATGGCGCTTCGACACGGCGCCAGCATTGTTCTGCTGGGTCCAGAGAGCGACCAGGCGCCGGTCAACGCAGTGAAGACCGACCTCGGAGCTCCGCACCTTGATCTGTGTGGCGAACTCAATTTCGACGAAACCGCAGCCCTGCTGGCCCGTTGCGACCTGCTTGTAGGCGGCGACTCGCCATTGCTGCATCTCGCCGCGGCGGTCGGGACTGCCGCCATCGGCCTCTTCGGGCCGACCGACGGCGGGAGCCACGGACCCTACGGTTCCGCGCACCGGGTGCTTCAGGCGCTGCCCCGTCGAGGCTCCTCCAGAAACCAACCCTCCGGCTCGATCGATCAGATTCGCGTCGAAGATGTCCTGGCCGGAATCGAAGCATCGTTGTAGCCGACGGGCGAGCCCTAGTGCAACTGCGGAACCTTCCGGCGGAACATGGCCAGGTTCTCAACCGCTACCGCAGCTCCTCGCACAGCGCACCACCGCGCGTCGGGAGCCACACGCACCGCCATGCCAAGGTCGTGACTGAGCCGCCCGGCCAGGCCGGTGAGCAACGCACCACCACCGGCCAGCAGTACACCTTCATTGCGAATGTCCTGAGCCAGACCGCCAGGGGTTTCCTCGAATACCGTGCGAATCAGTCCGGCAATGGCGGCCACATGCTCCTCAACTGCGTCTGATAGGTCCGCAACCGCAATCGGTTCGCCCTCGACCAACACGATCTCAGTGCTCCCGTGCCACTCACCGCCTGCCGTCGCGGCAGCCTGCACCAGTTCGGCGACCGCGGGCGCCGTCACGCCTACGCCATACCGCCCCGCAACCGTGTGTTGGATAGCTGCGACTAGATCATCCCCGCCGCGCGGGATCGCATCCGCCACCACGCTGGCCTCCAGACTGAGCGCTACCGCTTCGGACATCTGCGCGCCGATGTCGACAACCAGATGGCCCGACGGTACGCCAAGGCTGATCCCGGCCCCCATCGCCATTGCTAGGGGGGCGTCGAGCAGGTACGTTGCGCGCGCCCCGGTGGCGGCAATGAGATCGAGGAGCAGTCGCCGATCGGTTGCATTCAGGCTTTGGGGCACCACTGTGACGATCTCGGGCTTGAAGACTAGGCGCAAGCCCCCAAGGTGGCTGACCAGACGTCGGAGCAGCGTCTCCAGTGCGGTTGCGTCGGCGATGCGGTTGCGCAGCAGTGGGCGCACGAGGAGCCTATCCTCGACGATCTCGCGCTCACCTGAGACGATGATGCGGACCCCGTCCGTACCCAAATCAATGGCAAGCTTCTTGCCCAGCATCCGATGCTCGCTCAGTCGCCGATAACGCCGCGCAGGTCGTGTGGGAGCGTGGTGGCGTCATCGACTATGCGACGTTCGACATCGGCGCCCAGATGCCGCAGCTTGGATTCGAGATCCTGGTAGCCCCGATCAAGATGGTAGACGTCGTCAAGTTCGGTGATGCCCTCAGCGCACAGACCGGCGATAACCAGGGCCGCACCACTGCGAATGTCGGAGACGCGCACCTTGGCCCCGTGTAGTGGCATCGGGCCACGAACCACGGCACTGCGCCCCTCAACCTCGACCTTGGCCCCCAGCTTGACAAGTTCCTTGACATGGTGGAAGCGGTTCTCGAAGATCGCCTCGCTGACCCGGCTCATACCTTCCGCCTGAGTCATAAGGGCCACAAACTGTGATTGCAGATCGGTCGCGAAACCTGGGTGCGGCCAGGTTGTGACGTCCACCGCGTGCATCGGCCCGCCGCGAACGCGAACATGCTCCGCTCCCTCGACAACGTCCACACCGGCGGCTCGCAGCTTGTTGATGACGAAGTGGATGTCCGCTGTGCGTACGTGATCCACAACCACATCGCCACGCGTCGCCGCCGCCATCATCATGTAGGTGCCAGCCTCGATGTAGTCGGTGGTTACAACGTGGCGGGTGCCGTGAAGCAGGTGGTTGGACCCCTCGACCACAATGCGCTCGGTTCCCGCCCCACTTATGCGGGCCCCCATCCCGGCCAGGCATCGCGCGAGATCAACCACATGAGGCTCGCGCGCCGCATTGCTGATGACCGTGATGCCCTCCGCAAGCGTGGCCGCCATGATGAGGTTCTCGGTGCCCGTGACAGTCGGAATGTCGAGGTAGATATGCGCCCCGTGGAGGCGCTTCGCCCTCGCGCTGTAAGCATCAGGGCCTTCGGCAAACGTGGCACCCATGAGCCGCAAACCCTCGAGATGCTGCTCCACGCGGCGCATCCCGATATCGTCGCCGCCCGGCTTGGCAACACCCGCCTCCCCCGAACGCGCCACAAGTGCGCCCAGTAGCAGGAATGACCCGCGCAAGCGCTGTGTCAGGTCGGCGCCAAGGGTGCACGTCGTAAGCGAGGCGGCATGAATGCGCCAGTTCCCCGGCGCCAGCTTGTCGACGCTGGCGCCGACATGGCGGAGCATCGCCGCCATCCTCTCCGTGTCCTCGATCTCGGGAACGCCCACCAACTCGACCGGCTCGTCAGTCAGCAACGCCGCGACCATGATGGGCAGGGCCGCATTCTTGCTTCCCGAAACGCTCACCGCCCCCTCCAAGGGACGGCCACCTCGAATCTGCAAACGTTCCATCGAGCCGTACGGTAGCGAAGATGTCATCTGTCGTGTGGATTCCGACACAACCCGCTTCGCGCCTAGAGCATCCGGTCGAGCCAAACCTTCAAACTGAGAACCAATCCATTCATACGAACACGGAGGCTAGTCCATGGCAACAACGGCTGCAGCCCCATCACGGGAATCTCTGGAAACTCTTCTCGGCAGTGACGCGGCCTCGCTGCTCGAACATCAATGCACCACTGTAGGCAAAGAGCATCTCCACCTCCCCGGACCCGACTTCGTCGACCGGGTATGGGCGCAGAGCGACCGGCCGACGCGAGTCCTCCGTAGTCTGGAAACTCTCTTCGAGCATGGCCGCCTCGGCGGTACCGGCTACCTCTCCATCCTTCCGGTGGATCAGGGCATCGAACACTCCGCCGGCGCCTCCTTCGCCCCGGAACCGGCCTACTTCGACAGCAGCAAGATCGTCGAGCTGGCGGTTGAAGGTGGCTGCAACGCCGTGGCCTCCACGTTTGGCGTTCTCGGATCGATGGCGCGCAAATGGGCACACAAGATCCCCTTCATCGTCAAACTCAACCACAACGAACTGCTCACCTACCCCAACAAGTTCGATCAGATCATGTTCGGCACCGTCAAAGAGGCGTACAACCTTGGTGCGATCGCCGTCGGCGCGACGATCTACTTCGGTTCCGATGAGGCGACCCGGCAGATTCAGGAAGTGGCCGTCGCCTTTGCACAGGCGCACGAGATGGGCATGGCGACCGTCCTGTGGTGCTACCTGCGTAACTCGGCATTCAAGCAGGGTGGTATCGACTATCACGTCGCAGCCGACCTGACGGGACAGGCCAACCACCTCGGTGTCACACTGCAGGCCGACATCATCAAGCAGAAGCTGCCCGAGGTCAACGGCGGCTACACCGCACTCAATTTCGGCAAGACCTCTTCCAAGGTCTACGAGAAACTCAGCACCGCCAACCCCATCGACCTCGCCCGCTACCAGGTCGTCAACTGCTACATGGGCCGCTGCGGTCTCATCAACAGCGGCGACGCCTCGTTGGGTGCCAGCGACCTCAAAGAGGCGGTGCGCACCGCCGTGATCAACAAGCGTGCCGGTGGCATGGGCCTGATCAGCGGCCGCAAGGCATTCCAGCGCCCCATGCGTGACGGCGTCGCGTTGCTCAACGCAATCCAGGACGTGTACCTGGACAAGAAGGTGACTGTCGCCTAAGCGAGATTCGGTAGGGGTACGGCACGCTCGTTTCGGCCGTACCCCTACCAACCGCGGCGGACTCGGGCACTACCTATCCGAGTTGGCGCGGCAGTCCGCTGGCGCGGCGCTGGGTCAACTGACGGTTCCTTGAACCCAGTTGCAGAACCCGGTCGGCCTCCGCGGCAAGTGTGCTCCAGCCTTCGGGTATGGCGCCCCGTCCGGCTCCGGTTTCAGGGTTCCAGTATTCTGCCCAGTTGGCTTTGACCGCTCCCCGCACCAACATGCTCGCCAGCCGTCGCGCATCCTGCGTACGGCCACGTTGCTCGCAGGCAGTCATCAGTAGATACGTTAGTTGCGGCCAAGCCGGGCCGCGCCAGTACTCGTCGGGGTTGAAGCCGGGTTCGTCGATGGCCGTGGCCGAAGGTCCATAGGGGCGTCCGAAAGCGCGCGGATCGAAGATCTCGGCCAGGGCTTTGTCGACGTGATCCGGGTTGGAACTGACCAGCACGGGCAGCAATGCTTCGAGGGTGCGAACTTCTGTCGAGCTGTGCGGACCGGCGATACAAACGTCGCCCCAAGTACGCTTGGCATCCACCCAGCGCTGATCGATGGCCACCGCCAGCACATCGGCCTTGGCCAGAAGTGCCTTGTCGCCGGTGATGGCCGCCAGTTCCCGGGCATTGAAGGCAACCAGTGCGCCAAACGCAACCGAACCGACATCGAAGCCAGGATTGCGCACCGCGGCACCATCTTCGAGTTTTGCGGAGTCGACCCACTCCCGCTTCTTGGCGTTCCAAGCGACCTTGTCGAACGCACCGGGCAGGCAGCCGTCGAAACGAGGACTGTTGTCGCAACCCGTCTCCCACGGGTGCACGACGCGGATCAGCCCACTCTTGGGATCGAGACGGTGATCGAAGAGGTAGTTGATGCCGAGAGTGGCGTTCGCCCAGAGGTGATCGACCTTGAATCCACGACTCTTGAGCTGTCGCAGCGCATGCCCATACATCGGCGCCGGGGTGGCTTGTTGGCAACGCGCTTACCCTGTCAGCCCCTGGATCCCCGAATGGCCGGCGCGCGCCAGTGCCTGCGCGGCCATACCTTTGATGGCACCTACCGACGATGGCGTGGCCTCCTCTGCGGCGAACACCGCCAGGCTCAAGTAGCCGAGGCCCACATACCACTCGACCTGGCGCAGGTTGCGCTGGCTGCACACCATGTACTCATGGGTGACCGTCGAACGTGAGAAGAATCCGTCATCACGGGTGAGTGCCGTCCAGGGCAGCCATGCCGTCACCGGCTCAGCATCGTCCTCCACCCATAGAGCCAGGAGCAGCCCCAGATCGCACAGCGGGTCTCCAACAGTGGCAAACTCCCACCCCAGCACCGCGGCAACCCGGCTGGGATCGTCCAAGGCGAAGACCAGATTGCGAAGGTGAAATGCTCCATGGACGATGCCGGCTGGACATGCCGGCGGCAGCGAGGCGTACAGACGCCGCAACAATTCGTCGACCTCCGCGGACTCGATTCCAGCGGCACGCCAACGGCGATCCCAGCCGGCGACCAGGACTTCAAGCGGAGGCGCCGTGGCCGGATCCAATCCCACTTCCAGCGGGTCCATGGCATGCAACCGCACGAGGACATCGACAAGCGCCGCCGAAAGGTCGTGACGGGTTGCCGCCGTTCGTGGCAACGCCAGAGGCAGATGATCGAGCACCCGGTGCCCCTCCACGTACGTGACGACATCGAATGCCGTCGCATCTGCGGGGTCGACGGAAACCAGGGGAACCGGCACGGGAATGGGGCTCTCGGCCAGTTGGATCAGCAGCGCGTTCTCAGCAATCAGGCGGTCGAGCGCCGCGGCGCTACGCGGCTGCCGGACGATCCAGCGTTGCGCGCCGTCGGTGACAAGGTGGCGCCAGCGGGTACGACTGCCACTGCTGGATTCGACACACAAAGGCGTGGCAAGTTGCACGCGTGAGCCAAGGCGTCCCGACACGAGGCTGAGATCGAGCGTCGGGGGAACCTTCATGTCCGGTGACTGCCGCGACCGGCCCTAGGAGCCTGTCTCAGCCAAGTCGATCCAGCGATCAATCTGGGCAAACGCGGGCTCCACCCACTGAGGATCGGTGATATCGATCCCCATCGCCCCCAGCAGTTCCGCCGGGCTCTTCGAGCCGCCAGCCTCCAACATTGCCAGGTACTTGGGCACAAACGCCGGCCCCTCGCTCTGGTACTTGGCATACAGCGCCAGCGATGCGAGGTGCGCGAAGGAGTACGAGTAGGTGTAGAAACGCGTGTCGATGAAGTGAGGAATGTAGGACCAGCCCATTTTGTATCCGGCGGGCAGTTCCATCGTGTTCCCGTAGTACTTCTGGTTTTGTGTTAGCCAGAATGCGGAGAGACGGTCGCCGTCGAGAGCCTGGCCCCCTTCCTTGGCGGCATACGCCAACTGCTCGTAGCGGGCCATCATGGTCTGGCGGAAGATGGTGGCGCAGGATTCCTCGATGCGGCTGCTGACCAGCGCACGGAGCGCGGTCGGATCCTTCTCCCGCTTCAGGAGGGTATCGAAGAGAACCATCTCATTGAAGGTAGACGCAACTTCAGCCATTGCCATGCCGGTATCACAACTGAACGGCGACTGCTTCTTGGCAGCCAGCGTGAAGTGAAGCCCGTGGCCCAACTCGTGGGCCAGGGTTTCGGCATCCTGGATGGTGTCGGTGAAGTTCATCAACACCATCGGTTTGCGATCCTGCGCCACCCCAGAGCAGAAGGCGCCGCCACGTTTGCCCTGACGTGGCTCGGCATCGATCCGGCGATCCGTGAAGAAGTCACGCAGAATCGCCTCTACGCGACTGGAGAAGCGACGCATGGACCCCAGCACCAGGTCGCGGGCCTCGTTGAAATCACTCTTGGGAGAGGCCCCAAGGGGTGCATACTGATCGGCCAGGTGGAGCTTGGGCTGGCCCATCAGCTTGGCCTTGAGCCGGAAGTAGCGCTGTGCAGTCGGATAGTGGTTCTCGACCGCTCCGATCATGGTGTCCACAACCGCATCGTCGAGGTCGTTACTGCGATTGGCCGGCTGCATCGGCGCGGCCTTGGAGTCCGGCTCCGGCGTGACGTAGTGCCGCATCCTGTCCATGGCAAGACGGTCACCCACGAGCGAGTCGTAGCACTTGGCGAGCACCGGCGTCCAAGGCTCGAGCGCCGCATACACCGTGTCGAGCGCCCGGCGTCGCACGTCAGGACGGCCGTCATGCACGTACGCCAGCAGTTCATCGATCGTGTGCGGCGTGGCACCGGTGCCCGGATCGAAGGGCACGGAGATCGCCGACAGCGTCTCCCCGAACAATGACTGCCAGGCCGAGACGGCACTCGTGGAACGCTCCGCCAGCGCCTCCTCCTTGTCGGCACTCAGTGTGTGGCTCGCCTCCTCGGTGAGTTGCTCCAGGTAGTGCTGGTCCCGGCGCAAAGCCGGCGACTTGGCCAGATCCGCGGCACGTTGCGATGGCAGCGCCTTCCATTCCAATTCAAAGAAGCGCAACGAGTTCGAGAACTCCACCCCCGCCCGGTCCAGTGCGGTCTCGAGATCCTTGTTCTCAGCGAGCCGGCTGTCGGTTGACGTACGCAGACTGATGTACCCGGCCGTCGCCCCGAAATGGTTGCAGATTTCGCCGAGTTCCCTCATGGCCGTGGCGATCCCGACGGCGTCGAGTCCCCCTACCTTGCCCTGGTAGCGCGTCTGGAAGGCGGCAGCGGCACGCAACTCATCGGCAAGCGCAGCACGAGCCTCAGCGGCGTTCTTGTGGAGGTGGTCGAGATTCCAGCGTACCCCGTTCGCCTTCACCAAGGCGGGACCGGACGGACGCGGACGGGAGGGGGTTACATCGAAGTCCATGGCGGCATGCTACCGGGTTGAAAGGGATATCGGGGGGACATTAGCCCAAGCGACGGGCCCGGAGCGCAGCCAGTTGCTCGACTTCGCCGCCGCTGCCCGAGTAGCGCAGCAGCTCGGGTGGCCGGCCGCCCGTTCCGATCTGGGAGCGGAAGCGCGGGACGCGCAGGCGCAGCGCCGCCACCTCGGAGGTGCGGACGGGCTTCAACACCCCGTTGTCCCGGAGTTCCTGGACACGACGCCTGAAGGTGCGTTCGCTGCCCTCGGGACCACCGTGAAGCGCCATATGCACGCACAGCAGATCGTCGCCTGTGAACACATCTCCGATCAGCCCCACAGCGCCGGCCAGGTGGCGGGTATCCCCCCGCAGCTTTTCGTATGCCGTCTTGAGCGCATCGCCGTAGGGCCTATCGAGGCGCACACTGCGTCCAACCGGGATCCACGATGCGGGCTTGGCGATGTCGGTGTACGGAGCGGTTGCGTAGTACCAAACCGTCAGGGTGCGCGCTCGCGCCGGCGAATCGTCGAAGCCGACAATATGCAGCCGGCTGCCGACCTTGCCACGCGTGCCACCACCAAGGTCGACACCGGCCTCGGCGGCTGCGCGAATAGCGGCGGCAGCCAAGCTCTCGCGAGAACCAACATCCGCATGGGGAAGCTCCCGGCGAATTGTCAGGACCTGCAGTGCTCTAGACGGCACGGTTTCGGGATCAAGGTCCAGGCCAAATACGGCGACAGCCACACCTAACGATGCCGAGACCCCTTTGCTCATGACCTTTTCTCCACGCAGTGGACGTATCTGAAGTTCGCGCCTATGGTGGCACAAACTTCTAAAAAGCGCATCCCCCTTCAGGCGACGGCACCGCTTATGCGGAAGCTGTTCTCAGCCCGAAATACAGGATGCATATCTGGATGACGAACACCCCTGAGTTGACGGCAAGCACATGGCTGCGTTTCGCCGGGAACTCCCATCCAGGTCTGGTTACCGCCAGGATGCCGGACATCGTGAAGGTGAAGGCCAGTGGATACCCCACTCGAGGCAGAACCTGTGAGATCAGGGCAAAGACGAGAGCGACTACCGACAGAATGGTGCCCGCGGCGTACCACCGACGGGCCACATGTGCAGGGAGCCCCGACATCCTTGTCCTCCAGCAAGCGCGCAGCGCGACAGAGTCATATTTTGCCCCAACCCACGCAATTAGTGAAGGGGCCGTATTCCCTCAGCCAAAATCTGACTTTCGGTCCAACGTGCCAGATTTGGACCGCGCCGCCGATCGCCGGCGCCTGACACGCAGCCGCCAGAGTACGAACACAACAGTAAGCCCGCAAAC
>JACWAJ010000003.1 GCA_014874355.1 bacterium
GGTTGGGGCGGCGTTCATCCCTTCGCCGGCGGCGGGTCGGCGATGCCCGCGACTCCGGTGACATCGTACTGGCCGGGCTGGGACATCGCTCGAGGCGTTGCGTTGCGTTCTGACGGTGTCTCCGGCTACACGCTTGACGGCTGGGGCGGCGTTCATCCCTTTGGCGGAGCACCGTCGGTGGTGGCCACCTCGTATTGGCCGGGTTGGGACATCGCCGCAGCGATCGTGCTGAGCGGCAACAGCAGTGGCTACGTTCTCGACGGTTGGGGCGGCCTGCATCCATTCGCCGCCAGCGGGACGGCCATGCCGCCCACGCCGACACTGACCGGCTATTGGGCCGGCTCGGACATTGCGCACGGCGTGGCATTGCTCCCCGGCGGGCTCTCGGGTTACACACTTGATGGCTACGGTGGTCTGCATCCCTTCGCCGGTGGTGGAGCGACTATGCCGGCAGAACCACCGGGGGCATCCCACTGGAGCGGCTGGGACATCGCTCGAGGCGTTGCGTTGCGTTCTGACGGTGTCTCCGGCTACACGCTTGACGGCTGGGGCGGCGTTCATCCCTTTGGCGGAGCACCGTCGGTGGTGGTCACCGGCTACTGGCCGGGCTGGGACATTGTGAGAGGTCTCGTCTGAGGCGTCTCCTCCTGCCCTTTCGGGCCGCAAGGATCACTCATTTCAGGGGGATCAGTTTCCGGGTGTCATTCCACCCGAAACGGGTGAAACGATGGTTCATCGGATTCAAGACCTTGTGAGGGAGGATGGGAATTCGGAACGTGTTTTGACCTCCCCGTGAGGCCGTCTTGTCCGCTGTATCCTGACCACGTCCCCCTTGAAGGACGTAGTGGAGGTGATCTATGGGTATGTACCGCATGGGCGGGACAGGCGGTTGGGGGCTGATGCGCTCGTTCAATCGAGATAAGTCCGTCACCCAACACCGGCTTCGCCCCGGAACCACCCGGCGGATCGCTCGCTTCGCCAAGCCGTACCGCAGGATGCTCGCGCTGTTCCTGGCGTTGATCGTGGTTGACGCGCTTTTCAACGCGGCCAACCCACTCATCTACCGCGCCATCATCGACGATGGCATCCTCCAAAGTAACGCCGGACTCGTGGTTACGCTCGCACTGATCGTCGGTGGCCTTGCACTGCTTGATGCGCTGCTGTCGCTTGGCCAGCGATTCATCTCAGCGCGGGTCGGTGAAGGTCTGATCTTCGACATGCGCACCGGAGTGTTCCAACACATCCAACGTATGCCCATCGCTTTCTTCACTCGCACCCAGACCGGGGCATTGGTGTCGCGATTGGACAATGACGTACTCGGCGCGCAGCAGGCTTTCACCGACACCTTCTCGTCGGTGGTAGGCAACATCATCAGCGTCACGGTGACGTTGCTGGCCATGACATTGCTCTCATGGCAGCTCACATTGTTGACCCTCGTACTGCTGCCCATCTTTATCTTGCCGGCACGATGGGTGGGAAAGCGTCTGGCCGCGATCACACGAGAGTCGTACCACCTCAACGCACAGATGAACACGATGATGACCGAGCGATTCAACGTGTCGGGTGCGCTCCTGGTCAAGCTGTTCGGCCGGCCCCGCACCGAATCCAACGCTTTCGATCAACGGGCCGCGCGAGTGCGGGACATCGGCGTCACCCAGGCGATGTATGCGCGGATCTTCATGACTGCACTGCTGTTCACCGCATCGCTGGCCACCGCCATGGTGTACGGATTCGGCGGCGTAATGGCCGTCCACGGCACGCTCATGGTCGGAACCGTAGTTGCCCTGACGGCTTACCTCAACCGACTCTACGGACCGCTGACGGCTCTCTCCAATGTTCAGGTGGACATCATGACTGCACTCGTGAGTTTCGATCGCGTCTTCGAAGTCTTGGATCTCGCTCCGATGATCGACGACAAGGCGGACGCTGTGGCGATTCCGCGAGGCCCGGCCAGCGTGGCATTCGACCACGTGGACTTCAGCTACCCCACCGCAGAAGAGGTTTCGCTCGCATCCTTGGAATCGGTCGCTGTACTGGATCACGCGCCGACCAGCCAAGTTCTCCATGACGTCAGCTTCCGCGTTGAACCAGGACAGATGATTGCGCTGGTCGGCCCATCGGGAGCCGGGAAGACAACCATCAGCCACTTGGTCCCGCGGCTGTACGACGTTCGCTCCGGGACCGTCCGCATCAACGGTATCGACGTCCGCAATGCATCGCTGGAGTCGATTCGGGCTTCGGTCGGCGTGGTCACGCAAGACGCGCATCTCTTCCACGAAACCATCCGTGCGAATCTGCTTTACGCCAAACCCAACGCCAGTGAGGCTGAACTCACTCAGGCGCTGCACGCAGCTCAAATTCTGCAACTCGTCGAATCACTGCCGGCGGGTCTCGACACCGTTGTCGGTGACCGCGGCTATCGACTCTCCGGCGGCGAGAAACAGCGTGTCGCGATCGCCCGTTTGTTGCTCAAGGCACCCGATATCGTCGTCCTCGACGAGGCGACTGCGCATCTGGATTCGGAGTCGGAAACCGCACTGCAACGAGCGCTGAAAATCGCACTCAAGGGGCGCACCTCGATCGTGATTGCTCACCGATTGTCAACCGTGCGCGAGGCTCACGCAATCCTTGTCATCTCCGAAGGTCGCATCGTCGCGCAGGGAACCCATGCTGAACTGCTCGCATCAGGTGGGCTGTATGCCGAACTCTATGAGACCCAATTCCGGGCACAGGCCACCGGCAGCGAGGTGACGGGGAGTTCCTAGCACTCTCACACCATCGTGTCCTCTACGATGAAGCGCATGCCCAACCGATTCACGCGCATCCCCGATGGGCCGGTCCCTCCGCTGCCTCGTCTCGGCCGGATTCTGCTTCCGCTTGCCGACGCATTCATGCTGCTCATGCTCTCGCGACCCGCATCGGGTTCGCTGCGCGCCACCTGGGTCACACCGGCAACGCTGGGGCTTGGAGTGGTAGTTGCTTTGCTTGCGGCTCCCCTTGCAGTCATTGCTTTCTTGTCAGCGGCCGTCGACGGATCTACCGAGGCACTCCTATTGGCCATTGCCGCCACCCTGCTGGCAACCGGAAGTGGCTCGGTCGCAGTCGTTGGCTGGCTGCAGTACCGCCTACTGGGCTATCTACTTCGCAGTCGAAAACTGCGATGCAACATTGGCCCAGGTCAAAGAACTTGGCGGCCAGGTATTGATGGGACCGATGGACATCCCTCCGGGACGATTTGCCGTCTGTCTCGACCCTCAGGGCGCCACCTTCTCCATCATCCAGATGTAAGGGTCTGTGTGCGCAGAGCCTCTTAGTTGAGGTGTCTCGGGGGTGCGCCGCGACCAGGAGCTTGCGGCGTACCCTGCGCGTCCATCAGGCGACGCGCCGAGTCCAACACCAAGCGACAGGCCACGGCCATCGGCTTGTGTATATCCGCACCAGCTGCGCCCACATGCCCGCCTCCGCCAAGCGAAGCGCAGAGGGCACCGGCATCTAGAGTGCCACGGGTCCGCACCGAGATGATGGTGCGTTGCGCGTCCACCTCGAAGAAGACGATGCTGCACTCGGCATTCAAGCGTTGAAGTTGCGAAGAAAGCGCTCCGACATAGCAGACCTTCTCCCCTGAACGCCGTAACATGGACTGGCTGACAGCGGTCCACGCCAGTTTTCCACCGCGCTCGGTCTCGATGGCGGCGGTCGCCAGCGCCTCGAGCTTGAGGTACGACGGAGAGACGCTGTTGAATACCCGGTCGGCACCGGCCACAGGATCGGCACCTTTACGGATCAGGTCGGTGGCCACTTCTAGCGCTTCGAGGTTGGTCCCGGCATTGCGGAAGCCATCGGTGTCGCCGAGTATCCCCGCGTAGAGCGCGATAGCCGTTTCCTTGGAGATGGGCAAGCCCAATTTGGGCAGCAGATCATGGATGATCACCGATGTTGCCGCAGCACGCGGCCGAACGATGTTGATGTCTCCAAACCCCGGGTTGGTGTCATGGTGGTCGATGTTCGCCACCGGCACACCAGCTTTGAGCAGACCCTGGTACTCACCCATCCGGGCGGAATCGCCGCAGTCCAGAGCAAGCACGGCATCAACCTTCTCGGGAACGTCTTTGACGGCCATGTCGGCACCCGGCAAGTCCCGCAGGTCACGACGGATCTTCCCGTGCGTGGCTACGAACACCTCTTTGCCTGCGTTGCGCAGCGCGGTAGCCAGTCCGAGCGCCGACCCGATCGCATCGGGATCGGGGCCGACGTGGGTCACGATGACGACACGCTTCACAGATGACAGCAGACGACCGAGCCTGCGTTCTTCGTCAGTGAGCTTGGTGGGTTGTGGCTGGGCGGCGTTTGGCATGTTGCCTACAAGTTATAGCGGTCTGACACGGACACCACACGCCCAAAGCGCTGGCCAACGACACCAAAGCGCGGTTGAACTGGAGTTGAACGCTACTCACCCCTCGGGTGCAGAGGTGACGCCTCAGACGAGACCTCTCACAATGTCCCAGCCCGGCCAGTAGCCGGTGACCACCACCGACGGTGCTCCGCCAAAGGGATGAACGCCGCCCCAGCCGTCAAGCGTGTAGCCAGGCGCTGACACCGTCTGGGTCAGCACTGCTGATGTAGTGCCGGTGTAGTTGACGTCACCCGCATACACTGCGGTGACGAGGTGCGAACCCACCGTCAGCGTGGCGGTCGCGTAACTGGCGTTCCCACCACTCAGCGCTACCGTGGCCAGCGCAATGCCACCGTCCTTGAAGGCAACATTGCCGGTTGGCGTCACACCGCCACCACTCACCGTCACCGAAAGGGTGACCGACTCGCCGTACGTAGACGGATTGTGCGTGGACGATACCGCGGAAACCGCTGCCCCCTGAACAACCGTCTGAATCAGCGGAGAAGTCGTGGAAGTGGCGAAGTTCGTGTCACCCGCATACACAGCCGTGATCGAGTGGTCTCACACATTGTTGGCAGAAAGGGGAGCGCGAGAAGCAGAACTCTCCCCCGACGGCGCGTCGCCGCTTTCCCTGATTGCCGAGATCGGTGTGAAACGCCCACAGTTAACACGGACGAGAGGCTATCATTCCTTGGTTGACCCTTGTCGGGCCATGAACATCCGACCGCCAAATGCTTCCAGGGAGATCGCGCTAAGAGGTGAAAATGCAGCACTACGCCACGCGAAGTTTGGTTGCCCTGACAGCGCTCATGGCCACCGGTTGCTCCACGGGTGGGCCGGCCACACCCGTGTCGACCCCCAGCCCGCACTCACTATCGGCGGCGATCTGCCCGCCGGCGCCGAACAGCCACCAGCCCATCACCAATCCGACGCGCCACTTCAGTGCGCCCCCGGGACAAGTCCTCGACTCCAAGCGCGGGTACTGCGCCTACATTGCCACAGCACGAGGCGTGGTCTCCGTACGGCTGCGGCCAGAAATCGCGCCCAAGGCCGTGAACAACTTCGTTTTCCTGGCCACGCACGGCTTCTACGATGGCCTGCCCTTTTATCGCGTCTGCCCCGATGCCGGCAATCCAGCCTGCCCATCGCAAGCACCGATTGCGGTGACCGGAAGCCCCGACGGCAGCAGTGCTGGAGGTCCCGGTTACGCTCTCCCCGCCGAACCAGTCACAGGTGAGTACCTGCTCGGCACCATGGCCATGTACGGAAGCGATCCCAAAACCATCGGCAGCCAGTTCGCCATCAGCTTGGGGGACGGCCGAAGCCTGCCCCATACGTACGTCATCTTTGGCCAGGCAACCGATGGGTTCACCGCTCTGGTGGGACTCAAGAAAGGGGACACCGTCCTCTGGGTCGACATCGAGTCGACGGAGCCGGTACCGGGATCGTGATCAACCGGTAAGTCCGAGGCGGCGCGCTCGGCGTCATCAGCCTGCTGCTGTATCCGGGAATTTCAGGACGAAGGGGATCGGTGGCGCAGTCGCTGCTTCTGGAGGTAGTTGCGGCCCCACGTGCGCCATAGCCACGGCCCCAAGGCCAGCGCCAGAAACGTCAGGAGCCCCAGTAGCAGCAGCCATCCGTAATACGGGTAGGACACGTACTGGAAGAGCACCTCGTGATGCCCCGCAGGCACGGTTACCGCCACAAAGCCGGGAACCACCATGTACGGCGTCGTCTTGACGCCATCGACCAGGACCTGCCAGCCCGGGTCATAGGTCGCCTTGAGCATCACCGCCGCAGATCGCTTGGCATCGACGGTGCCGCCAACGACACCGTTGGGCAGATCGACAAGGACGTCGCTGCTGGTGCCCACCGTTCCCGCAACCGGCGGAGCGGTGGGCAAAGTCGCAGACGCAGCGTCACCACCGGTAAAGGCGACCGTGGAGAGCACTCCCTGCCGGAACTGCGTCGAATGTAGAAACGGCTGCATTTGTTTCGCCATGTCCGAGCGGTCGGCAGGAATGCTCCCGTAAGTGTCTACAAGCTGTAGATAGCCGGTGGTAGCCACCTTCCACAGCGTGTACTGACCGCTGGAATCGACGAAATCTACCGGCACCGACGGATGCATGCCTCTGGGCATCAACACATAGCGGATGTTGTAGAGCTGGTACTGCGCAGGGTCGTTTTCGTTGAAGTAGGCCTCGTTGTCACCGAGCAGAGACATGGTGCGGAAGACAAAACCGACCTCGTCGACATCACGAGATGCAAGGTATTCTTCCACCGGGACCGAGCCGACCGTGAATTGCTTCCCCCAGTTGCCCGGCAGCCCGGCGTAGGTGCGTCCGTCGCCACGAGCCTTGATATCGTTGATCAGCACATCCAAGGCGGCACCGCTTGTCTGGTCGGCAGTGATTTGCGCCGCCACCCATTGCGCATCGGTCCGGTCGTAGTCGGCCCGGTCGAGCCAAGCCGGCAGCGTAATCACGACGGCGGCGACCATAAGTGTTGCGGTCAGCACCGGACCCGCATGGGGCCAGGACACACGACTGCGTACCTGTCGAACGACAAAAGCACCCGCCGCAACCAGCCCGACTCCGGCAAGCATGTCGCCGGCCAGATGGACTCCCATGATGTAGCGATGGAGCTGCAGGTCACTGCTACCAGGAAGCCAGTTGATCACCGGGCCCAGAGCCGTCCGGCCACAGAAGAGGATCAGGCTGAGCGTCATAAGGCCAAGAAGCGCGCGAGCGCGGACATCGCGACGGAAGCGCACCGCGCAGACGAGAGTACCGAGCGCCACCAGCAAGCTGACTATGGGAAAGCGGCCATGGTCGAAGATCTCGCCGGTGAAGAGCCAGCCCAGAAC
>JACWAJ010000029.1 GCA_014874355.1 bacterium
CACCGGAGCAGATCGTGCAGATCGTTAGGAAGCTGCGGGAGGCCGACCGGATGTTGGCCGAGGGCAAGAGCATCAGCGAGGTCGCCAAGGCCCTGGAGGTCAGCGACCCGGCTGGCGGCGGCAACATCAACCCCGATCCCTCATAGAGGGTGGATCAGAAAACGGGGTCCGGGCAGTTGCTCTTAGGGGCACGACTGGAAACCACGGCATCGGTGGCGGGACACCGGTGCCGTGGGTTTTCCTTGGGGTGTGGGCAATGTGGGAGCAGACCGGCGCGGGGTATGATGGACTCTGGTCAAATATGGGAGGGGGATGTCATGGTGGATCTTGACTGGCGGGTTCTCTACGATCTCGTCAATGCACCGCAACACCCTGATCCGGTACTTGCTCTATATGAGGACGCGGCATTTCGTGGTGAGATCAACTGGAGCCAGTTGACCTCGAGTTTCGATCGCCGTGGCATGGAGCTCCTGTTTTTCGAGATGGCTCGGCATGTCGACACTGTCGCGAAGGTGGAGGGGTTGCTCGACGCTTTCAACGCCGCAGCTCAGCGTGGCTGGAACTGGAGATCGACGACAGGTCTGGCCGGGGACCACCTCATCGAACGGGCCAACCCGAAGAAGAAGGCTGTCGCGCTACCCACGGGTTGGGAGGCTGCCGCCGTTCGGGTTGCCCGGTCGAGTGACCTATCCGGTTCCCGGTGGGCCCGGCACATGCTTACCGCCGCGGGTCACCGGATCGTCAGCCCTCCGCAGACCGAACAGGGCGGGAAAGCTATCGGCTGAGCCGGTTCGATGGCGGATCCCACATCGTGTGGGGGCTTTGCGGGAAACTGGAGCCGACGGGGAGACTCGAACTCCCGACCAGCGGTTTACGAAACCGCTGCTCTACCACTGAGCTACGTCGGCCTGCAGGCGGCAATGGTATCAGCAGTTCGGACCGGCTCCGGCCCACTGTCTCGCATCTAAGTGGGCTAGCTCACGTACCTCTTGGCGCCGAGACGGCGCTTTACGCTTGGGCGGACATGGGGACGCCGGTTGACGTCTTCTGATGCACTGTTCGGGGTGCATGCGAGATATTCGGAGAAGTCGCCAAGGGTGGTGACAACCGCTAATCTTGGTGTCCAATGGACACTACCTCCACCTCCATGAGCACCCAGATCGGCGTAGCCGCTTATGACCACACCTCAGTGGAGGCGAAGTGGCGGCGGCTCTGGGATGCACGGGGCACCAATCAGGTCGATGTCGAGACGGCTCAGCATCCCTTCTACAACCTCACGATGTTCCCTTACCCGTCCGCGGAGGGTCTGCATGTCGGCCACCTCAT
The DNA here is from genome assembly GCA_014874355.1 of bacterium. GTDB lineage: Bacteria > Chloroflexota > Dormibacteria > Aeolococcales > Aeolococcaceae > JACWAJ01. The sequence continues at coordinate 1,327 of JACWAJ010000029.1, forward strand.
CCCCTATGCAGGGGCCGATATCTACGGTCGCTGGCGGCGTATGCATGGAGACACGGTCTTTCAACCGATGGGCTTCGACTCGTTTGGCATCCACAGCGAGAACTACGCCTTGAGAATCGGTGAACATCCCACCGTTACGACTGCGCGTGCCATTGTCAACTACCGCGAGAACCAGCTCAAGAAGATCGGGTCGATGTTCGATTGGCGCTACGAGGTGGCCACCAGCGACCCTGCGTACTATCGCTGGACGCAGTGGATCTTCCTGCAACTCTTCAAGGCGGGGCTGGCCGAACGTCGTGCTGGCCCGGTCAACTGGTGTCCGTCGTGTCTCACCGTCCTTGCCGACGAGCAGGTGGAGCAGGGCCGTTGCGAACGCTGCGAATCTGTTGTGGAAACCCGCACCTTGACCCAGTGGTATCTGCAGATAACGCGCTACGCGCAGGAATTGCTCGACGCCATCGACACTCTCGATTGGTCGGAAAGTACCAAGACCATGCAGCGCAATTGGATCGGGCGTAGCGAGGGTGCATTGATCACCTTTGGCTTAAAGGGTTGCAAGCAGCCAGACGTTGCGGTTTTCACCACGCGCCCCGACACCCTGTTTGGAGCCACGCTCCTTGTTGTTGGTGCGGACCATCCTGATCTGCTCGACTTCGTCGCGCCGGAGCACAAGGTTGAGGTCAACCGATGGCTGCGCACCATGCCCAAGAGTGTCGAACCCGATTTCGGCGTCGGCATTGCGCTGGGTTCGACTGCGATCCATCCCTTGAGTGGCGTCGAGCTACCCGTTTTTGCTGCGCCCTACGTGATCTCCGGCTACGGAACCGGCGCGATCATGGCCGTCCCCGGCCACGACGAACGCGATCACGCATTTGCTTTAGCGCATGGGTTGCCGATTGTGGAAGTGATCCACTCGGACGGAGTCGACGTTCAGCAATCTGCCTATAGTGGCCCCGGCGTAATGATCCACAGTGGGGATCTCGACGGTCTGCCTGTCGAAGAGGGCAAGCGCCAGATCGTCGCGCGCCTGCAGGAAAAGCAACTTGGTGAGGTCACCGTCAAGTACAAGCTGCGGGACTGGCTCATTTCTCGCCAGCGCTACTGGGGTCCACCGATCCCGGTCATTCACTGCGGGCGGTGTGGCACCGTGCCTGTCCCCGAGGACCAACTTCCCGTGCTACTGCCTGCGATCAAGGATATCCGTCCCACAGGAACTGGTGTGTCGCCATTGGCAACGATGGAAGAGTGGGTCAATGTTGCCTGCCCCCAGTGTGGCTCGGAGGCACGGCGCGAAACCGACGTGTCCGACAATTTTCTTGACTCCGCCTGGTACTTCCTGCGCTATCCGTCAGCACGACAGGACGATGTCGCCTTCGATCCGGATCTAACTCGGAAATGGCTCCCGGTCGACATGTACATCGGTGGCAATGAACATGCCGTTCGCCATCTGCTCTATTCGCGTTTTGTGATGCGGGCGCTGCACGAACTTGGTCACGTCGACGTGTCCGAGCCGTTCACACGCTTTCGGGCTCATGGTCTCATCACCAAGGACGGCATGAAGATGAGCAAGAGCCGGGGCAATGTCGTCAATCCCGACGAGTACATCGAAGAACACGGTGCCGACGTCTTTCGTACGTATCTCATGTTTCTGGGACCCTACACAGAGGGTGGCGACTACCGTGACGAGGGCATTCGAGGTATTACCCGCTTCATTGAACGTGTGTGGCGCGTAGCCCAGACGGCGGCTTCGGGTGACGTCGCCGAGGAGGCTCATGAGCGTCTACGTCATCGCATCATTGCACGGGTTGATGCCGACATCTCGCACCTTCGCTACAACACCGCAATCGCGGCGCTGATGGAGTTCGCGCGCGCTCTCGACCATGAAGGCGCAGCCGCGCGGCGCATCGATGCTTGCACGCTGCTTCAACTTCTCGCCCCCTTCGCACCACACGTCACCGAAGAACTCTGGTCGCGAATCGGCGAGGAGGGTTCTATCCATGATTCGCACTGGCCCGAGCACGATCCCGGTCTGGCCGCCGCGCAGCGGGTGAACATAGCGGTGCAGATCAACGGCAAGCTGCGCGCCAGCTTCGATGTCGACGCCGGCACGTCTGGTGTCGAACTCGAGCGTCTGGCGTTGGAAGTGCCGCGCATAGTGGACCTGCTGGGTAGCAGCCGACCGCGAAAGGTGATTGCGGTCGTCGACCGTATCGTCAATCTGGTGGTCTAGCCACCGCTTTCAGGATCACGATCGACATTGCCCGGAGCTTGAGCGTGCCGCCCAAATCAACGATGCGCGTTCCGCTTGACTCGTCTGGAGCGTTGGTGTCGAGGACGATCTCCCAACGTGCGGCGAGCTGGGGGGGCAGGGTCCACCAGATGTCCTCGCTGTGCGAATGCAGGAGCACGAGCAGCGTGTCGCCTCGGATGCTGCTGCCGTTGGCTGCCCGGTCGGGGATGAGTTCCCCGTTGAGGAACATTCCGATCGATTGTTGGGTTGCGTTGCTCCAATCGCCATCGGTCATCTCACCGCCGTCAGGTCTAAGCCACACGATGTCCTTGCGGTGCTGCCCACGTCCGACCTTACCCTGGAAGAAGTGCCGCCGCCGCAACACCGGTTGGCTCTGGCGCAGTTGCAGGACTCGCTGCGTGAAGCGCAGTTGTCCGAGATCGGCGTTGTTCCAGTCGAGCCAGGACAATTCGTTATCCTGACAGTAGCCGTTGTTGTTGCCGAGTTGTGTGCGAGATATCTCGTCGCCACTCATGAACATTGGGCACCCTTGGGATACAAGCACCGTCGTCAATAGATTGCGCTGCTGACGGGCGCGCAATTCCAAGATTGCCGGATCGTCGGTGTCGCCTTCTATACCGCAGTTCCACGAGCGATTGTCATCACTGCCGTCGCGGTTTAGATCCCCGTTGTCCTCGTTGTGTTTCTCGTTGTACGAGACGTGATCGCGCAGCGTGAAACCATCGTGGCAGGTTATGAAGTTGATGCCGGCTGAGGGCGTCCGGCCATCGGACTGATAGAGATCACTCGACCCTGCCAACCGACAGGCCAGGTCTCCGAGACCCACGGCGCGGCCGCGCCAGTAGTCCCGTGCGGTGTCGCGAAATCGGGCGTTCCACTCTGCCCAGCGCACCGGGAAGTTCCCCACCTGGTAACCGCCCTGGCCGATGTCCCACGGTTCGGCGATGAGCTTGGTCTGTGAGAGTACGGGATCCTGATGGACGATGTCGAAGAATGCGGATAGGCGGTCGACGTCGTAGAACTGCCGGGCCAGAGCCGACGCCAGGTCGAAGCGAAAGCCGTCGACATGCATGACGTTCACCCAGTACCGCAGGCTGTCCATGATGAGCTGCAGTGACTGTGGGTGCTGAACATTGAGTGTGTTGCCGCAGCCGGTGAGGTCGACATAGCGGCTGGGATCGTGGTCGTCGAGGCGGTAATACGCTTGATTGTCGATGCCCCTAAACGACAACGTAGGACCTGTATGGTCGAATTCGGCGGTGTGGTTGTAAACAACGTCCAGGATCACTTCGATGCCGGCCTTGTGTAGCGCCTTGACCATGGCTTTGAATTCGGGCACCTGTCCGCCGGTATCACCGCCGGCGGAATATCGAGACTCGACAGCGAAGCAGCCGATGGTGTCGTAGCCCCAGTAGTTGCGCAGTCCACGGCGTGTCAGGCGGTGCGAATCGATGAACTGATGCACCGGCATCAGCTCCAAAGCGGTGATGCCCAGTTGGGTGAGGTGTTCGATGGTGGCGGGGTGGGCGAGACCGGCATAGGTGCCGCGAAGCTGGGGTGGGATGTCGGGTTTGCGCATAGTCAGGCCGCGTACATGCGCCTCGTAGATGATCGTGTCCGCCCATGCCGTGTCGGGATGCTGGTCATCATCCCAGTCGAAGCCATCGTCGACAACGATGGAATGGGGCATGTGGTAGGCGGAATCGAGCAGATTGGGGGCAAGGTTGCCACGAGCCTCGTCGCCATATCCCGGGCTCGCGGCGTAGCCATAAACTTCGGGCCCCCATTTGACCTTTCCTGCAATGGCCTTGGCATAGGGGTCGATCAGCAGTTTGTAGGGGTTGAAGAGCAGCCCTCGGGCCGGGTCATAGGGGCCATGAACCCGGTATCCGTAGCGCTGGCCAGGGCCTACTCCGGGGACCAAACCGTGGAACGTGAAGTCCTCGACGTCGATGAGTTCAAAGGAGCCGGTCTCGTTGCCGGTCTCGTCGAGCAATACGAGGTCAACGTGCTCGGCGTGCTCGGAAAAGAGCGCAAAGTTGGTACCGTCGGCTTCGGGGATGGCGCCGAGAGGGTTGTGGCGTCCGGGTAGCGTGGCTCTCATGGCTGACCTTTCATGTCCCTTAGTGTGGCAAACACCTACCTGGGTGAAGCGGGTCTTGTATCTACGTCGGGGAGCGGAACCGCAGCATTTCCAGCGCACCTTCGACACCATGGTGGCGCGTTCCGATGTCGCGGCGCTCGATCTCTAGTGGACCGACAGCCCAATCAACTGGCTTCGTCGAATGCCTGCGTGAATTGGCTCTGATACAGCCGGTCATATGCGCCGTGACGGGAGAGCAGTTCCTCGTGACTTCCTTGCTCCATGATTCGACCATGCTCCATGACCAGGATGAGATCGGCGCTGCGAATGGTGGAAAGCCGGTGAGCGATTACAAAGGCCGTGCGCCCGTGCCTCAACCGCAGCATTGCCTGCTGAATCAGAACTTCGGTGCGCGTGTCCACGTTGCTCGTCGCCTCGTCAAGAATCAAGATGGGTGGGTCGGCGATGAACGCGCGGGCGATGGTGAGAAGCTGCCGCTGGCCGGCGGAGATATTCGACGCCTCGTCGTCGAGGTGTGTGGCGTAGCCGTCGGGTAGGGTTCGGACGAAACCGTCGAAATGGGCGGCTTGGGCTGCGGCCACGATGTCGTCTTCCGTCGCGTCACTCTTCCCATACGCGATGTTGTCGCGGATCGTCCCGGAGAACACCCAGGCGTCCTGCAAGACCATGCCGAAGCAGTGTCTGAGATCGTCACGGCGCAAGCTGCGAATGTCGGTGCCGTCGATCCGAATGGCGCCATGGTCGACGTCATAGAAGCGCATCATCAGGTTGACGATGGTGGTTTTGCCTGCGCCGGTAGGGCCGACGATCGCGATCGTCTGTCCGGGCAGGACTTCGAGATTGAAGTCCTCGATCAGCGGTTCCTCATCCGTGTATCGAAACGCGATGTTGTCGAACACCACGCGCGCGGGCTGGGTCGGAACCTCTGGTGCATCGACATCGTCGGGGATTTCCTCGTCTGCGTCGAGAAATTCGAACACTCGCTCGCTGGAAGCAATCCCCGATTGCAGCAGGTTGATCTGCCCGGCGATTTGCGTAATCGGCATGGTGAACTGCCGGGAGTACTGGATGAACGCCTGGACGTCGCCCAGCGTCATCGTTCCCGAGGAAACACGGTACCCGCCCATGACGGCCACCGCAACGTAGTTGAGGTTGGAGATCAGTTGCATTGCCGGCTGTATAAGTCCGGACAGGAACTGCGCCATGAAGCTCGATTCGTAGAGGCGGTCGTTTTTGGCGTGGAAATCGGAGATCGCGGTCTGGCGGTGCCCGAAAACCTGCACCAGGGTGTGGCCGGTGTGCATCTCTTCCACGTGTGCGTTCAGCTTGCCGGTCCAGCGCCATTGCTCCGCGAACCGTCGCTGCGATCGTTTGGCCACGAGGGCCGTGACCACTCCCGCAAACGGAACGGCTATCAGTGAGATCGTGGCGAGCAGGGGGCTGATCGTGTACATCATTATCAAGATGCCCACGACTGTGAGGATGGCACTGAACAACTGGCTCATGCTCTGTTGCAGCGTGGTGCCGATGTTGTCGATGTCATTGGTTACGCGACTGAGGATGTCGCCACGTTCGTGTACATCGAAGTAGCGCAGTGGCAAACGCGAGAGCTTGGCTTCGATGTCGCTGCGCATGCGGTAGACCGTGCGCTGCGCGACGCCTGCCAAGATGAACGCTTGCATCCATGTGAAGATCGCGGCGCAAACGTACAGGAGTGTGACCAGCCCCAGCAGACGTCCGAGCGCACTGAAATCCACTCCCATGCCCGGTGTGACGTCCATGCCACCCAGCATCTGTGCGACCTGACCTTGGCCGTGAGCCTGCAGCGCCGCGATGGCCTGGGCCTTGCTAATACCGTGGGGAAAAGACTTCCCGACAAGCCCGTTGAACAACACATTGGTGGCGTTACCGAGCAGCCGCGGACCGATGATGGCGAAGATCACGCTGACGGTGGTGAGGGCGACCACCACGACGAGCCGCCGCCACTCAGGGCGGAGGCGTCCCAGCAGGCGGCTCAGGGTGGCGCGGAAGTTGCGTGCATGGGCGACGGGCATGGTTGCCCCACCCCAGTGCCCGCCGCCGAACCCGTGTCCCTGGCCCGGGCGTGCTCTCCCCGCCGGACGCATGCTCATGCCGCGTTCCCGTGGTTGAGAAGTTGGGATTCAACGATCTCCCGATATGTCTCACAGGTCTTCAGAAGCTCGGTGTGGCGTCCGCGACCGACGATCTCTCCGTCGTCGAGAACGAGGATCTGGTCGGCGGCGAGAATGCTGCTGACACGCTGGGAGATGATTACGACGGTTGCATCACGGATTTCCAACTTCAGACTGGCACGGACTCGTGCGTCCGTAGCCGCATCCAGGGCGGAGAAGCAATCATCGAGTACGTACACACTGGCCTGCTTGGTGAGCGCTCTGGCAATGGCGAGTCGTTGCCGCTGGCCACCGGATACCGACGTGCCACCTTGCGAGATTTCTTCCTCAAGTCCCTGGGACATGCTCGATACGAAGTCGCGCGCTTGCGCCACCTCAAGCGCATGCCACATATCTGCGTCCGTGGCGGAGTGACGGCCCATGCGCAGATTGCTGGCCACCGTGCCGCTGAAGAGATACCCCTTTTGCGGGACGATCCCGATCGAACCCCAAAGCGTTTCCAGGGGTTGCTGCCTCACATCCACACCGTTGACCAGCACCGTGCCACCGGTCACATCGAAGAATCTCAGCAGGAGATTGGCGATCGTGGACTTGCCACTCCCGGTGCTCCCGACGATCGCCGTCGTGGTGCCCGGTTGCAATTCGAAAGATACGTTGCGCAGTACAGGTTTCTCCGCACCGGGATAGTTGAAGGACACGTTCTCGAATGCGACCGTCCCGCTCTGCTGTGACGGAATGATGGGGGAGAGGGGCTCGACAACGGTCGAGTGTGTGTTGATCACAGCACCGATCCGTTCGGCGGATGCGGCGGCCCGCGGCACCAGGATGGCCATGAACGTCGCCATCATCACTGCGAACAGAATTTGCATGAGGTAGTTGAGAAACGCGATGAGATTGCCAATTGGCATGCTGCCACTGTCGATTAGATGGCCGCCGAACCACACCACAGCAACCGACGACAGATTGAGAATTGCCATGATCGCGGGCATGGCAATGGCGAAGATCCGGGTGACGCTCAACGTCGTTTGAGTGAGCTGTGCGTTGGCGCCGGCAAACCTCTCTTCCTCGCGCCGACCTTGAACGAATGCGCGGACCACACGTACGCCCGCGATCTGGTCGCGCAAGACCTGGTTGACAAGGTCGATACGCTTCTGAACAGTGCGGAATAGTGGTATGGCAACCGCCAGGAGGCTGCCGATCACGGCCACCATGATGGGGATGATGACCAGCAGGACGGCCGAGAGGGTCGCGTTTTCGTAGAGGGCCATGATCACGCCGCCGATAGCGGTGACAGGCGCCGCAACCAGCATGGTGAGTGCGATTACCAGGAAGAGTTGGATCTGTTGAACGTCGTTCGTATTTCGCGTTATCAGCGAATGCGCACCGAACTCGTTCATCTCGCGTTGCGAGAAGTGCTGGACGGACGTGAATATCTCGCTGCGTAGATCACGGCCGACTGACATCGCAATGCGCGAGGCGAAGTACACGGCGATGATCGCAAGGACGGAGAGCCCGAGCGTGACACCGAGCATCAATCCGCCCGTGCGCCAGATGTACCCGGTGTCGCCCTTCAGAACACCGTTGTTGATGATGTCCGCGTTGAGAGTGGGCAGATAGAGGTTGGCGATCGATTGGGCGAGGACCAGGCCCAGCACCAGCACCAGCGCGCGCCGGTGAACGCGCATCCGGCTGCCCAGCAGCCAGATGAGGCCAGCCGGTTTGGTGCGCCCATTGGGCTCAGAAACGTGGGGTTCGGTGGCAGTCATTACGTTTATTTATGCGACGTATGATACATAACACCAACCATCATAAGCCGCTCCTGGCGCAGTAGCTCTGGGGTACGCTGCACCAGTCATGTCCGGCGCCGAGATCCAGATTTCCGAACTCACAGATCCCGCCGATCCCGACGTCAAGCATCTCCTTGTCGAACTGGCCCTCGATGAGGAGGCGGCCTACGACCATCCCCGTCTGGGCCGGGAGGCGATCGTTGCGTCCACGGGACCTGTCGCGCCTGTCTTCATGGGGGAGAACCACGTCTTTGTGGCTCGCGATGCGCAGAACCGTGCGCTTGGCGTCGTATGGTGCGTGCTCTTCGATCCGGGCACAGGGCTCGAGGGCGAGGTCGCCGAACTCTACGTGGTCCCGGAGGCACGCGGGCGCGGTATCGCCACGCTTCTCTGCCGCAGAGCCAAGGAATTCTTCCAGCGACGTCGGGTCACCTTTGCCTGCGTCTGGACGCGGGAGGACAATCCCGCCGCCATCAAGGCGTACCGCTCGGCCGGCTTCCAGCCCACCGAGCAGGCGGTGCTCACCTGGTTGCCGCTACCGGGGAGGTGAAGCAACGACATTCAGAAAGTCAGATTTTGGCTGAGGGAAGCGTATAATCCTTCCCTATGAGAACTGTAGTTATCAGTCATCCAGGTCCCACCTCTGCCGGAGAGCGGCAATTGACGGCTCCACCGATAGCGCAGCACCGGACGCTACGTCCCTTTTCCGTTTTCATGGCCTTCATTCTCATGGTGGGTCTCTCGGTGGTTTCGGCCACATCTGTGTTCGCAGGCACCCTGACCGCTGCGAGCTGGGCGGTTTCGAATAACCAGGCCGGGGCCACAGCAGTGAACTACAGCTATTCGTTCACGACAGCGACAGCGGACTCGATAGCGACGATCACCTTCGTTCTGAGTTCAGGAACTTTGGCCGGAACGCCGACCATTGTGGTCGCCTACGGTGTCGGCGCGGGATCGGTAGCGCTTACGTTGGGAACCACGCTTACCTACACTGTGACAGCACCCGTGGCCATCGGTGCCGGCATTCCGATCTTCATTGAATTCGGCGGGCTGACCAACCCCAGCAGCGGCACCTTTACCACGGCCATCACGACAGCGAATGCCACACCGGCCACGATCGACTCCATTAGTCCTGGCCCCAGCATCACCTTCTCAAGCACGAATACTGCGGAGTCGGTCGTGGTGGCGCAGAGCCTGACCTTTACCGAGGACACCACAAGCTTCACGTTGGAGATGGATCCAAGCCTGCCGGCGACGGCCGACCGGACCAGGAACATCAATCTCTCCGTGAAGACCAATGCAAACTCGGGGTACACGCTGACTGTCAGTGATCTTGCAACCCATTTGCAGGGTGCGGCGGCTGGGCACCCAACGATTGCGCAAGTGTCGGCAGGGAAGGCCGGAGCAAAGGCATGGCCGGGGGCACCGGCAACCGGTTACA
>JACWAJ010000030.1 GCA_014874355.1 bacterium
CCCTCAGAAATCTCCCGAGGAGTAGCCCCCTCGGTCAGATTCCTTGTTGAGGGAACGTTGGACCGAAAGTCAGATTTTGGCTGAGGGAATACGCTTGTTACCAAACCATCCTACCGCAGTAGTATACTTAGATCATGCCGCGAGGAAATCCAGCCAGCAAGCTGGCCATAACAGTTGACCCTGCGGTGCATGCCGCGGCAGTGGCGGCCGCCACTGAGCAGGGAGTGAGTCTCTCGTCGTGGATGACATCCGCCGCCCGGCAAGCGTTGCTCCGTCGAGACGGGCTCCGGGCTGTGGCCGAATGGGAGGCAGAACACGGCAGCTTCTCAAACGACGAACTGCGCTGGGCTCGCGAACGGATTGCCGCTGCGATGCTCGGGTCGCCCCAATCCCAGCCGGCGTGAGCCCCGTCTATGACGCCGGGGTACTGATTGCGGCAGACCGTGATGATCGCCGGGTATGGGCGGACCATCGGGCATGGCTTGAATTGGGCGTGCTCCCGACGACGACCGCGCCAGTGGTAGCCCAGGCCTGCAGGTCACCTCGGCAAGTTCAGTTACGCCGGTTCTTGCGTGGATGCGCGGTCGAGCCGTTCACTCCGCAGCAGGGCCGCAGTGTCGGCGACCTTCTGGGAAGGACGGGCACCGCCGATGTCGTCGATGCTCACCTTGTCATGGTGGCATCACTCCTTGGCTCAGATGTGATCACAAGTGACCCGGATGACATCGAACGGATTGCCAAAGCAGTGGTTCCCGCAGTGTCCGTCCGCAGACTCTGATCTGCAGCGTGAAGTGGGGTGGTACGTGGCCTGAACGGCAATCTATCGCCGGTTATCTGTGCCGTAGGGCGCTCAGAAGCCCGGGTCTTGGACCGCCGCGCACGATGGATCCCGCATAAATTCGGACTGCGATCCTGACAACGGCCGCGATGGTGGCAACCATGAGTACCACGGCGACACCGAACTTCCAGGCTGGCACTGATCCCGCCGCCACCCGTGTTTGGTGGATCCGGCCTTGGTTCAGTCCGGTGAGGGGATGAGGCTCCAGCCCGTACCTCGCCATATATACATGGCGCTGTCCGCGGATCCAGCCGCAGCCGCATGGCGGTGACCGCCAAATAACACCACTCCGCCGACATCGGGGTCGTAGGCCATCGCGGCGCCATCGAGCAGCGGCGGCTCGTTGACCTGGCGCCGTTCCCAGCGGATGCCGTCCCAGGCCCACGTCGTCGGCAAGGCGGGATTCTCGATCGAGCCGGCGAGGAGCACGATATGGCCACGCTTCGTATCGGTAGCCGCAAGCGCGGGGCCGGGCGGGGGCTGGTCCAGTGCCGGCGACTGTCTCGACGACTGCGCCGGCTTGACCGTTGGGGCTGTGCCCGAACCACAGCCCACAAGACCGAGGCCGACAGCGGCCAGACTGAGCAAAGCGATAGGACTGCGGCGGTTCATTCAACAACTCAACGCCGGGAACCGCGACCTGGTTACGGGGTTGGGGTCGGCATTGGAGTGGGCAGAAGATTCAGGAGTTGATGCTGCAGGTCTTGGATTTGGCTCGGGAGACTCTGGCCCATTTGTTGCATCAGTTCCTGGATGCCGACGCAGCCGCTCGGTGCCGAAGCTTTGACCGGCTTGCCCCAGTTGCTGAAGTTGAGTGCACCGCCACCTCGGCTGCCGTCGTTCACCTGCACCGGAAGCGCATCACCCTGGGTGGCGATGTCAAGTTCACCCTCACTGTCGACCAATGGCAGCACCTCGGTCCCGTCGATAGTCTTGACTGTTCCCTTGGTGAAGCTCTTGCCCTTGAAAAGGCTGTCGATGAGGTTGCCCTGGCTCAACACACTTATGCCTGATATGCCTGAAACCGGGTTGCCCAAGGACTGGTTGCCGGTGTCGCCATAGTCGATGCACTTGCCGGCGAGAAGATCGACGGCGAGGCCTCCGCTGAGTTGCTTGGCCATGGTCTGGTCCATGGTCATGTAGCGATGCTGGTTGACGAGGATGAGCGTCATCGTGCCACCGTTGGCGGTGACGGTCCCGTTCAAGATGGTGCCGGCGACATCACTCTTGAGATCGACATGAGCCTTCATGCCCAAGGTATCAAGGTCACCGATGATCTCGACCGTCTTCTGGGCCAGCATGGCCGCCTTTGCCTGAGTAACGATTTCCTGCGCTGTTTTGGCTTTGATGCCGCTGCCCGCCGTGGCGAAGTTGAGGACAAATAGCAGCAGGATCACGCCGAGCACAATGCCCAAACGTAAGTAGTGGCTAGTCAGTAGCCGGCGACCAGTCATGGGTTAAGGATCCTCGTGAACCCGGATGAGGGTCACATTATCCGTTCAAAGACGAAGTACTCGACTTCCCCCAAAAGCCCGGAAGATATGGCAGGCTTGGACATCCGATTCATCGCCGGGGGTCACATCTGCCCCGGTGGGAACCACACTCAAACGGAGAAGCAACCGCGCAATGCGCCAGTATCACATCCAGCTCGAAGAGGGCGAGATCGGCGAGTACGTCCTTCTGCCTGGCGACCCCGCCCGCAGCCAGTTGATCGCGGGACACCTCGATGGCGCCCGCCATGTAGGCAACAACCGCGAGTTCATGACCTACACAGGAACCATAGCCGGCATGCCCGTCTCGGTCTGCTCGACGGGTATCGGCGGACCCTCGACCGCGATCGCCATGGAAGAGCTGTGCAACATTGGAGCTCGAACGCTCATCCGGGTTGGCACCTGCGGTTCGTTACGCAAGGGAGTGAAGCGGGGCGATCTCGTCGTCATGAACGCCGCAGTGCGCGAAGAGGGAACCTCGTCGCAATACGCCCCGCTCAGCTTCCCCGCCGTCGCCGACTTCGACGTCACCTGCGCGCTGCGCGATGCAGCGATCGCATCGGGAGCTCCCTGGCACATCGGGATCACCGTATCGGGAGACTCCTTTTACTCCGAGATGGAACCCGAACGCATGCCCATCGAGGCCGAGCTCCGCGCCAAATGGCTGGCCTGGCAGCGGGCTGGAGCCATCGCCGCCGAAATGGAGTGCGCCTCGCTGTACATCGCCGCCTCGGTGCGAGGGGTGCGTGCCGGAGGCATCTGCGTCGCCGTCGACGAGGCCGGAGCCAACGATATGCCCGACCACACCGAATTGTCACTCGACACCCTGCTGGCAGCCAGCGTCGACGCCTTGCGCCGCCTGGCGCATACTCGTTAAGGATCAGGCCAGACCCCTGTCGTAACGCGCCGCCAAACCGACAGCCATGCCGACAACCTCGACCGCGTCAGCGACCGCCACACCAGGGTCGGGACCCCGCGCGGCGCCAACAGCATCGCCGATCTTGCGCCCCTGCGCCTTACCCGGACGTTCGACGTTGCGAACCAGAGTGCCGCCGATGTCTTCGGCGCCGCCGCGATCAGGACCCTTGGTGAGAATGATTGGCTTCATGTAGGAATGCAGTGCCGCCACCCGACCTGCAGTGGTAGCCGGACCACTGAAGTGCGACCCCGTACCGGTACCGGCTACACCCATAACGCCGGCCGTGGCGGCCGCCGGCCCCCCCGAGCGCTCCGTTGAGCGTTGCAGCGAAGCATGGGAAGCCTGGCTGAAATCGCGGGCGTGATCTAAGCGGAGCCGCCGCGTGACCTCACTGCGGACCTTCTGGCGCCGGGCCATGCTGTCGGCAACATCGAGGCGTACGCCCAGGGACGCAAGCTCGAGGTACACGGCCTGCTGGTCAACAGACATGGCAGCACGACTCCGGCGCATCGTGTGCCCTAGAACAACCGGTCGAGCCCGTCCAGCGGGTCCGTTCATAGATCGCAGCCTAGCACCTGTGCAGAGAAATGGCCGTGACTGTAATCAGACCGTAATCCGGCTCGATCTCCAAAGGCTTGGGGAAGCCAGGTTCCTGGTTGGCACCGCTTGCGCAATCATGGTGTATCGCCATGAGAATCACCGCCCCAACGCGCACTCTGAACCGGCGGGGGAGCAGGCGCTCGGTGCGCCGGACGGCTCAGCGCAGAGTGAAGCGGCAGATCCGATCATCTGGCAACGCCATAGCTTCAGCGCCGACGTTTCGCAGCATACGAGAGCACCGCAACTACCGGCTCTGGTTCGGGGGGCAGTCCCTGTCGGTAACCGGCAACTGGCTCCAGAGTGTGGCCCAGGCATGGTTCATCGCCGATCTGACGCATTCGCCGATCGCGCTGGGACTGCTATCCGTCTGCCAGTTCGGGCCCTACATGTTGCTCGGGCTCTTCGGCGGTGCCATCACCGACCGCCTCGACAACCGGCATACGTTGATGGGGACCCAGGCCGCTCAGATGTGCTCCGCGATCGCCATTGCGATCCTGGCGCTAACCGGAGTGGCGCAGCCCTGGCAGGTCTACGTCCTCGCCGCATTCAACGGCACCGTACTGGTACTCGACACCCCGGCACGGCAGGCGTTCACCATCGAGATGGTCAACCGGGACGAACTGCCCAACGCGGTGGCGCTCAACTCCTCACTCTTCAACGCCGGCCGCGTCCTGGGACCCGCCATCGGCGGCGTGCTCATCGCCTCATTGGGCGTCGGCGTCTGCTTCGCCGTCAACGCAGTGAGTTTCCTGGCCGTGCTCGGTGCCCTATGGGCGATGAACCCCACCGAATTGACCCCGCCCCGGCGTCGCTCCGGTCACGCTTCTCTGCTGCGCGACACCCGCGAGGGCTTCGTCTACACATGGCGGACCCCGAGCATTCGCGCCATTACGGGAATGATGTTGGTGATTGCCACGGTGTCCCTCAACTTCAACGTCTTGCTCCCCGTGCTGGCGCAGAATACCCTGGCGTCCGGTCCGGCGACCTTCGGGTGGTTGTCGGCCTCGTTTGGCGCGGGCGCATTGATTGGAGCCCTGACGTCGGCCACCATCGGTAGACCCAGCCGGGCCACCCTGCTCACGGCTGCCGCCGGGTTGGGCTTGAGCCAGCTCATCCTGGCGCCGCTGCACAGCATCTGGCTCTGCGGACTGCTGCTGGTGGTCGCCGGCATTGCCTTTTCGCTCTACACGTCGATGAGCAACTCTTCGATCCAGATGGTGGTACCCGACCGGCTGCGCGGCCGGGTGATGGGCATCTACAGCTACGGCTTTCTCGGTCCCGGGGCTGCCGGCGGCCTCTTCGCCGGCTGGCTCGCCGCCCAGGGCGGCACACAACTGGCCTTCGGCGTCGCCGGAATTGCAACGCTCGGCGTGGCCGGGGCCGGCACAGCAGGCCTCCATCTGCGAAAGCGACGGCTGGGACGCAAGACCCCACCTACGGTAGCCGGGCCAGAGGTCAGCATGCCCCGGGAGTAACGCCTGCTAACGTCGGTGCGTCATGACCGAACCCACCGCCTTTGCCTGGACCCCGAGCCCCGCACAGATTGAGAGCAGCCGGCTGCGCCGCTTCATGGACTGCCTCGGTGTGGACGACCTCAACTCCCTTCAGGAATACGCCCGCCGTGACCTGGACGGTTTCTGGCGTCACGCCATCGACGACATCGGCATCGAATGGTCCGTCGAACCCCACACCATCCACGACAGCTCCGAAGGACTGCCCTGGACACGCTGGTGGCTGGGGGGCCGGCTCAACCTGGCCACCAACGCCGTCGACCGGCATGCAAAGCGCACACCGAATAAGACTGCGATCGTCTGGGAGGGCGACGACGGCTCAACGCGAGAGTGGAGCTACCGCGAACTTGGCGTCGAGGTTGCCCGGGCTGCCGGCGTGCTCCGTCAGCTTGGGGTCGGACCCGGCGACGCCGTGGGGCTGTGCCTGCCGATGATGCCGGAAACCGCAGCCATCTTCCTGGCCTGCAGCAAGATCGGCGCCATAGTGGCTCCGCTGTTCAGCGGCTACGGCGCCGGTGCCATCGCCAGCCGGTTGAACGACTGCGATGCCAAGGTCTTGGTCATTGCCAATGGATTTGAGAGGCGCGGACGTACCGTGGCGATGAAACCGACCGCCGACGAGGCTGCCTCCAATATCGCATCGTTACGGCACATCTTGGTGGTGCAACGCATGGCCGGCCTCGCCGTCATCATGCAACCGGGCCGCGACCACTGGTACCACACGCTGGCAGCCGGCCAACCGGACACCGCCCCCACCTACGACAGCGACGCCGGCGGGCCCTTCATGCTCATCTACACGAGCGGTACGACGGGCCGCCCCAAGGGCACCGTCCATGTCCAGGGTGGCTTCCCCATCAAGGCCACCCAGGACATGGCTCACTGCTTCGATGTCACGGCCGACGACCGCCTGCTCTGGTTCACCGACATCGGCTGGATGATGGGGCCATGGGCGATCTGCGGTGCCCTGACGCTGGGAGCGACGCTGGTGCTCTTCGAGGGCGTGCCCGACCATCCGGCCCCCGACCGCCTCTGGAAGGTGGTGGAGCGTCACCGCGTATCCATCCTGGGAGTCGCACCGACCGTGGTGCGTGCGCTCATGCGTCACGGCGACGACCCCGTGAGCCGGCACGACCTCACGTCGCTGCGTGTGCTCGGTTCCAGCGGTGAGCCGTGGAACCCCGAACCCTGGTTGTGGTTTCACGAGAAGGTTGGGGGTACGCGCTGCCCGATCATCAATTATTCGGGCGGCACCGAAATCTCCGGCGGCATTGTCGGAGGCAACCTGCTCACCCCGATGAAGCCGTGCGCCTTTGCGGGCCCCTGCCCCGGTATCGACGCCGATGTCTACGGTGACGACGGCCGGCCATTGCGGGGCTCTGTCGGCGAACTGGTGGTGCGCTCACCCTGGCCGGGGATGACGCGCGGCTTCTGGCGGGACAGCGAGCGCTATCTCGACACCTACTGGTCGCGCTGGAACGACGTGTGGGTACACGGTGACTGGGCCGAGATCGCGCCTGACGGGCTCTGGTACATCCGTGGCCGCAGCGACGACACCATCAAAGTGGCCGGCAAGCGCCTCGGCCCGGCCGAAGTGGAGTCGGCCCTGGTGGCGCATCCCGCGGTCGCCGAAGCCGCCGCCATCGGGATACCCGACCCCCTCAAGGGCGAGGCATTGGTCGCCTTCGTGGTCCTGCAACCGGGCATCGAAGACACTACCCCGCTACGCCAGGAACTCGCCACTCGCATCAGCGACGAACTGGGCAAGGCACTCAGGGCCAAGACCGTCGAGATCGTCAGCGAGTTACCCAAAACGCGCAACGCCAAGGTCTTGCGACGGGTCGTCCGGGCCGTGTACCTCGGCAATGATCCAGGGGATCTCTCCGCGCTGGAGAACTATGCCGCCATCGCGGCCATCACGTCAGTCCGTTGAGGCGTGGGTGGTCGATCCAAGACTGCGCGTGTTAAGGAAGCGTTGCACTGCGGCCACTCGTGGTGCTCCTAAACTGCGAGATCATCTGATGATTGATGATTCATGTAGGTATGATCGGGAATGGTACCCAACCCCCACGACACGACCATCACGATTTCGCCGCGTACCTACGACACCCCTGGCGCCACCGCACGCCTGACGCAACTCCCGGCGCCGCTGGGCAAGCCACGGTTCCGGTCGCACCGCTCCCAAAACCATAGCCCCGTTGTGTCGTAAAACAGCATCCAAGTGTGCCGAATATCGGCATCGTAGATCTGCACCCTCTGGGCCTGAGGCGCTACGCTGCCCCTGGCATGATCGCGCTCGACGGAACCCCGCTTCGCATCGACGATGTCGTCGCTGTGGCACGTCACCGAGAACGCGTCGATATGGCACCCACGGCATTGGAACGCATGGCGCCCGCCGCGGCCCTGATCGCCCGGCTGGACTCGGCCGGCACCGTCACCTATGGGGTTACCACTGGCTTTGGCGCACTGGCCGACCGGGCCATCGCCCCCAAGGACCGAGCCAAGCTGCAGCGGTCGCTGGTGCTCAGCCACGCTGCGGGCATGGGCGAACCGATGCCTGCCGAGATCGTCCGCGGCATGCTGTTGCTCCGCGCGCGAACCCTATGCGCCGGCTACTCCGGCGTCCGGCCCGAGGTGGTCGTTGCCATGCTGGGTTTGCTCAACAGCGACATCGAGCCGTGGGTGCCCGTCCACGGCTCGCTCGGCGCCTCGGGAGACCTGGCGCCCCTAGCCCACATCGCATGCGTACTGTTGGGTGAGGGCTTCGCCTTCGTCGACGGTAACCGCGTGAGCGGCGATGAGGCCCTGCGCCATGCCGGGCTGCAGCCGCTGCGCCTTGGACCCAAAGACGGTCTCGCGCTCACCAATGGCACCGATGCCATGACCGCGCTACTGGCACTGACCCTGTACGACCTCGACGACCTGCTGCGGCTGGCCGACTGCACGGCGGCGATGAGCGTCGAGGCGCTGCTGGGAACGGAACGGGTTTTCGATGCCGAGGTCGTGGCACTGCGTCCCGCCAATGGGCAAGCCCTGTCCGCAGCCAACCTTCGCGCCCTGCTCGCCGGTTCCCCACTGGTGGCATCGCATCGCGATTCACACCACGCTGTGCAGGACGCCTACTCGTTGCGCTGTGCACCCCAGGTTCACGGTGCCGCCCGCGATCTGGTCGACTTTTGCCACGCCACTCTCGACTTGGAACTGGACGCCGTGGTCGACAACCCGGTGGTTCTCAGCGGCCGTGACGAGGTTCTGTCCACCGGCAATTTCCACGGTCAGGCACTGGCATACGCGGCCGACTGCTGCGCCATGGTGTGCGCCGACCTCGCCGCCATCGCCGAGCGGCGGGTCGACCGGCTTCTCGACCCGGCACGCTCCCGGGGGCTGCCCGCATTCCTGGTTCGCGAACCCGGCCTGAGCAGCGGACTGATGATCGCTCAATACACGGCGGCAGCACTGGTGAGCACGCTGCGCACCGCGGCAACGCCACTGTCGGTACAGTCGATGTCCACCTCGGCGGGACAGGAGGATCACGTTTCCATGGGCTTCGAAGCGGCATGGCGAAGCCGCGAATCCGTAATCCGGCTGCGTCAGGTTCTCGCCGTGGAACTGGTCTGCGCCGCGCAGGCACTGGAACTCCGAGCCCCACTGCAACCAGCGTCCGCCACCACCGCACTACTGCACTCGCTGCGGCAACGTGTCGCCTTCCTCGACAGCGATCGTTTCCTCGCCGCAGATCTGGCCGGTGCCGAAGCCTGGATCGCCACGCGAAGCTGGCGCGACGGCGTCGAAACCGTGGTTGGCGCGCTGCAATGACCACGGGTTCCCGGCCGGTGCGCGCCCCGCGCGGAACTGAAATCTCGTGCCGGAGCTGGCAGACCGAAGCGGTACTGCGCTGCCTCATGAACAATCTCGACCCCGAGGTGGCCGAGCGCCCTGACGACCTCATCATCTATGGCGGCACCGGCCGTGCCGCACGCAACTGGGCCTGCTTCGACGCCATCGTGGCGGCACTGCGAGATCTCGGCGACGATGAAACGCTCCTGGTGCAGTCGGGCAAGCCGGTCGGCGTGGCACACACGCACACCCTGGCGCCGCGCGCACTCATTGCCAACAGCCTGCTGGTGCCGCAATGGGCAACCTGGGAGAACTTCTGGGAACTCGAAGCGCGTGGGCTCACCATGTACGGCCAGATGACCGCGGGCTCGTGGATCTACATCGGCACCCAGGGAATCCTCCAGGGCACCTACGAAACTTTCGCCGCTGTGGCGCGTAAGCGCTTCGGTGGATCGCTCCGGGGCCGGCTTGTCGTCACGGCGGGACTTGGCGGCATGGGCGGCGCCCAGCCTCTCGCGGTGACCCTGAACGAGGGGGTTGTACTCTGCATCGAGGTCGACCCCGAGCACCTGCGCCGCCGGCTTGCGACCGGATACCTCGATGAGGAAGCGGACGACCTTACCGATGCGGTGCGGCGCTGCGACCTGGCCCGCCGGCAGGGGCGCGCCCTTTCCGTAGGGGTTGTCGCCAATGCCGCAGCGGCTCTACCCGCACTGCTGGACATGGGGCCGGCAGCAGACGTGGTCACGGATCAAACTGCCGCCCACGATCCCCTCAACGGTTACATACCCGACGGAATGTCACTCGATGAGGCTTCACATCTGCGCGACTCCGACGCTGCGGAGTACCTGCGCCGGGCCAGAGCCTCGATGGCACGCCACGTGACCGCCATGGTCGAGTATCAGCGCCGTGGCGCAGAGGTCTTCGACTACGGCAACTCGTTGCGAGAGGAGGCCCGGCTGGGTGGCTGTGCCAACGCCTTCGCATATCCCGGTTTCGTGCCGGCGTACATCCGGCCACAGTTCTGCCGGGGTCGTGGACCCTTCCGATGGGTGGCGCTCTCCGGCGACCCCCGGGACATTGCCGTCACCGACCGGGCCGTGGCCGGCCTCTTTCCCGATGACGTGGGACTGCAACGCTGGCTGCGCCTCGCCCAAGACCGCGTCCCCTTCCAGGGCCTGCCGGCGCGCATCTGCTGGCTCGGTGCCGGCGAACGCCATCTTGCCGGCCTGCGCTTCAACGAACTGGTGCGCGAGGGGCGTGTCCTGGCCCCCATCGTCATCGGCCGCGACCACCTGGACGCCGGCTCGGTGGCCTCCCCGTTGCGAGAAACCGAGGCCATGCTCGATGGCAGCGACGCCATCGCCGACTGGCCCATCCTCAATGCTCTGCTGAATACCGCCAGCGGTGCCACTTGGGTGGCGGTGCACCACGGCGGCGGGGTTGGCATCGGCCGCAGTATCCACGCGGGAGCCCAAGTGGTCGCCGACGGCACCGACCTGGCCGCAATGCGCATCGAGCGTGTTCTCAGCAACGATCCGGCCACGGGGGTCATGCGTCATGCCGATGCGGGTTACCCGGAAGCCATCGCCGCCGCAAGTGAGCACCGAGTCCGGGTACCCATGCTCGAGCAGGCTCCATGACCGCCCGCGACTGGCTGTTCTTGGGCAGCGAAGACCCCAGCCTCATCGTGCTGGGGGCCCCTATCAGCAAGGCGTCGATCAGCCTCTCCGCTGCCTGGTCGACACCTCCGGCGTTCCGCCAAGCTCTGCGACGCTTTCCTCTGTGGGACGCCGAGCATCGTGTCGATATCGGCCGGTTGCAGGTCCGCGATCTCGGCGACATAGTCGGTGATCGTGACGATGCCGACGCGAAACCCGCGCACAACCGCATCTTCGAGGCGGTGCAACGCCCCACGGCGCCACGTGCGGTTGTCGCGATCATTGGTGGCGACAACTCGCTGACCCGGCCCGCCCTCCAGGGCCTCATGACCGCCCGACCCGGGAAATGGGGCCTGGTCACTCTCGACGCTCACCACGATGTGCGCCCGGCCGATCAGGGCTCGAGCAACGGCACACCAGTGCGCGAACTCGTCGAGGCGGGGCTGCCGGGCAATCGCATCGCCCAGATCGGCATCCACCCGTTTGGCAACCGGCAGGAGTTTGCCGGGTGGGCCCACGATCACGAACTCCGCGCCTATCCGGTCTCCGAGGTCCGCCGGCTATCCATCGAAACCGTGGTGCAGGCGGCCATCGACCATGTGGCGAGCCAGGGTGCCGAGCTGATCTACGCCGACCTCGACGTCGATGTCGTCGACCGCGCCTATGCGCCGGCCTGTCCGGCAAGCATGCCCGCCGGTCTGACCCCATACGACTTCTGCACCGCGGCCTTCATACTCGGAACCGATCACCGTGTCGTCGCAATGGACCTCTGCGAGGTGGATGCCTCGCAGGATGTCAAGGGCATGACCGTGAGGCTCATGGCGCAAGCGTTCATGAGCTTCTGCGCCGGCCTCACGCAACGCATCGAGTAAAGAAGAGGCTCCGCCATGTCAGATGCCGCCACACTTGTAATCCGCAATATCGGCCAGCTCGCCACGTGCGATTTACGGCGTGGCACCCCCCCGGGTGTCATCGAGAGAGCAGCAGTCGCAGCAGCCGGAGAGACGCTCATCTACGTCGGCCCGGAGGCGGGCCTGCGCGACGAAATCGAGCTGGCGCCGGAATGCGGGGAGATGGATGCCCGGGGTCACGCCGCAGTACCCGGGTTTGTCGACTCCCACACCCACATGGTCTGGCTCGGCGACCGCGCCGCCGACTACGCGATTCGTGCCACCGGCGACAGCTACGCGGTCATCGCCCAAAAGGGTGGCGGCATTCGCGACACGGTGGCGGCAACCCAAGCGGGTAGCCTCGACGAACTCGCCTGCGCAGCTCATGAGCGTGCCCGCAGGATGCTCCGTAATGGCACCACCACAGTTGAAGTGAAGAGCGGCTACGGCATGACACACGACGCCGAGTTGCGTCAACTCGAGGCGGCGGAAAGCCTGTACGGCGCCTCCGACGTTCCCGACATCGTCACCACCTATCTACCGCTCCACGCAGTGCCTGACAAAGATCGTGAGGGATTCATCGAATCGGTGCTCCGCGAAGGGCTGCCTCGCGCGGCCGCTCACGCCGAGTTCGCCGACGCCTTCTGCGAGACAGGCGCCTACAGCGTCGACGAGTGCCGGCGCTTCTTCTCGGCGGCACGGACATGCGGGCTCGGCCTCAAACTCCACACAGAACAGCTCACGAGAACGGGCGGAACCCAACTGGCAGCACAGTTTCATGCCACCAGCGCCGACCACCTCGAACATGCCGGCGACAACGATCTCCGTGCTCTGGCAAGGGCCGGAGTTGTAGGCGTGCTCCTGCCCGGAGCGTCGCTCACGCTGGGAGGACCGCCACCTCCCGGACGCCGCCTGCAGGACGCGGGCGCCACGGTGGCCATCGCCACCGACTGCAATCCCGGCACCAGCTACACCGAGTCCATGCCGCTCATGACATCCCTGGCGGTGGCACTGGCAGGACTGACACCCGCAGAGGCGCTGATGGCAGCTTGTCGAGGCGGCGCCATGGCTCTGCGGCGGGCCGACAGGGGGATACTGGCTGTGGGCATGCGATGCGATCTGGTCGTGCTCCGCGACCGGCACTGGCTGGATGTCGCCTATCACCTGGGGGGCGACGTGGTCGCAAGCGTGGTGCGCGGCGGGCACATGCCAAACGGCTGAAGCCGGCACGGGGACGTGCCGCTTGCCTCGTTGGTATTCACAGTTGTCGCCGCATTGTCGCTGCATTGTCCGTGTCGTGTCCCTTCGATATTCCCACAATGCGGGCATGGGAAAGTCAGCAGCCACCAACAGCGAAAGCATCTATTACGCGTCGTTCGCGTTCGCGAAGCACAACGCGATTTCCCCCTATCGCCGTATCGCGTCCGACTGGCTGACGGCTGTGACTCAAGCGACACCCGCGTTGCCGGATGTCGCGCCATCGGCGGCCATCGCAGAGGCCGGCCCCCAGATAGTTGAACCCATCGTGTTCGCACGGCCCGCCCCAGAGCCAATCCGGCCAGCCGTGATTCACCCTGCGGCCCAACCCAAGACGATAGACCACCTGGGTGGCCTGGGTTGCCGCCGATGAGCACCGCCTTCTTCCCCTGCCCCCCTGCCGTGTCACGGCACCCCAAACTTAGTACCTTTGCCTAGGAGGACTCCCCCATGTTGGCCTTTTTTCTCGCCGCTCTGAATGCAGGCGGAAGCGATATCCTCGGCGTCGGGCAAGCGGTCGCCTCGCCGTTGCTCTCCGCCGCCGAATTCCTCATCCCCGCCGGCGTCGCCTTCTCCGGTCTCCACAAGCTCATGCAGCATCAGGAGAGCGGCGGTGGCTTCCTCGTCGACATGATCGTCAAGGGTGGCGGCGCCATCCTTGTCATCCAGCTCATCAAGGCACTGGTGCCGGGTCTCTGATCCGCAAAGCCGCCGCAATGAGAAAGCCCCGGTCACGATGCCGGGGCTTTCTTTTTACACGTGGAAACACTGGCGAGAGCACCACGAACCCTTACGGTTCCCAAGACGCGATCAGGCCGTCACGAGATTGTCCGTAGCATGTCCCTTCACCACTCCTAGGCTCGGACCATGTCAAACCCGATGGTCCGTATAGACCGTTCGCCCACTTGTGCGGCAAGTGGCGCGACCACGCCGGTAGTTGAGGGACGCCTGTGATTCCCGCCCTGCTCGCCTGCGGTCTTGTTATACCCCAAGAAATATGCGACTTCTTCTCCAGTGCCAAGGACCTCCTGGTGTCGATCAAGCTGCTCGTCACCAACCCCATCGGCTGGTTCTACAACCACGTATTCCCTAAGGAACTGTGGTCATCGCTCACAGCGGGCGTACTGACCGACCCGTTCAAGAATGTATTCAAGGCCGTCATGCCCTCGGGCCTCGCCATTCTCGCGGTGGCCGCGACGATCCGCATCGTCAAGTCGCTCTACGATGAGCGCCAGACACCTTCCAATGTCGTCTTCGACAATCTCTTCCGCTTCGCCGCCGGCTTCCTGATCCTAGCCGCACCGGGTCCCGGCGGCATGCCCGTGGCCTGGCAGGCGCTCTCTCTGGTCAGCACCGTCCCCCTGCAGGTGGGCGGTTTCGCGGCCTTCCCCGATGGCCGCTATCACGGCATCCTTCAGGTGATCATCCCGGCCTTCGACCCGACCTTCGGCCAGAACAATTGGGACACCACCCGCCTGATTGTCCAATTCATGGCGAAGTTTGGCCTTGCCATGGTCGCCCTCTTCGACAGCGGCCTTGGATTCATTGTCGCGGCCCTGGCCATCATCGTGGCCGTGGCGATGCTCTACTTCATGTTCATGCTCTTCGCCCGCTGGATCATGCTCGCATTCATGATCGCAGTCGCGCCGGTGGCCATTGCCACCGCCGTCTACGACACCCGAAACCGCTTCTTCCAGTGGTGGGTGGATTTGCTCGCCGGCGTCACCATGATTCCCATCGTGCTGGGAATCGGTCTGGGGGTGACGTTGGGCCTGTGTACAAGCATCATCGGTGGGGGTTTCAGCATCACCGACGTATTCAAGATCTTCACGATCACCTTTGTGATGGCTGGTGGCGCCTGGTTCACCGGCAAGATGGTCAACCAGTTGGCATGGAAAGGCTTCAGCCACGGAGGTATCACCGGCGCCATGACCGCGGCTTCGACGGCGGCCATGGCCATCCCCGGCGTGGCAGCTGATATCGGTGCCTTCAAGGGTGCCCTGACCGATCCTGGCGGCGGCGGCATCTTGTCCCGCCTCTCCAGCATCCCCGGCCGGAAGATGATGGGGCCGTCCTATGGCGGCGGCGGCTCGCCTGGCGGCGGCGGCTCGCCTGGTGGCGGCGGCTCGCCTGGTGGCGGCTTCGATGCCGCCGGCTCGGCGGCGGCCGCCGGTTCGGCGGCGGCTTCAGGCATGGGACCCGGGTGGGACGCAGGAGCCGACCTGTCGGCGGGCAGCCAGGGTGCGATCGATTCGGGCGCCGGGTTCACCAGCCATGCCAACAACGTGATCGCCGGCCTCTACCCCGATCCCAAGCATCAGGCGGCGATGATGTCCCTCCTCTCACAGAATCCAGCCGTAGGCAGGCATCTGGCTGAGAGCCTTGTACCCAGCTATCTGGGCGGCGACGTGGCCGGCGGCCAGATAGCTGCCAACAGCGTTCTCCAGGAGGCCATCCACCAGCCGCTTCCCCCGAGCAGCCCGGCATGAGCAACCGGATCATCCGCGTTCCCCTGGCGGTAGACGCCCAAGCACACGTCAACGTCGGCCCCCTCATCTTCCCCTTGCGGTCAGTAGCGATGGCGGCGATCTGCTCGCCCCTGGCATTTCTATGCCTCCAACTGTCCTTCATGCCACCGATGTGGCGGATCTTCGCCGGCATCCTGATCCTGTTGCTGGCCGCCACCCTGGCCATCCCCAACAAGGAGGGTATCTGGATCGGCACCTACTCTCTCTATCACTGGGCCTCACGCCTCCTCATGCCGTCCGCAGTTCAACGTGGACAGGCCAAGCGCGCCAAGGTGAGGCTCATCGG
>JACWAJ010000004.1 GCA_014874355.1 bacterium
GCCTGCAGCGTCAGGGTGTAGGTGCGCCGGCCGGCGCGGTCCCGGGTCATGCCCACAAGCCTCCCCGGAATCCTCCGCATCAACTCGCGACGCACTGCCATGAAGCCCAAATGCGGCCCACCAAACGTGGCCGGAATCCCCAGCGGCTGCCCGTCGCCGATGGCGATGTCGAAGCCGGCGTCGCCAGGTGGCACCAGCGTGGCACAGGCGATCGGATCGACATAGCCCACGGCCAGAGCGCCGACGGCATGGGCGGCATCCGCAAACCCTTTGAGTTCCTCGACGTTGCCGAAGTAGTTGGGCTGCGCAATCAGCAACGCACAGTGCGAATCGCTGAGCGTGTTTTGCACGGCACTGAGGGAAGTCGTCCCCTCCGGCGTATCGATGGTGTCAACGGCCATGCCCCGTCCCGCGGCGAAAGTGCGCAGGACGGCGAGCGCCTCGGGATGGAGTGCGGCGGAGACGGCCACCCGGCGCCGGCCGGTGTGGAAGCTGGCGAGGACTGCGGCCTCGGCGGCGGCGGTGGCGCCGTCATAGAGGGACGCATTGGATACATCGAGTCCCGTCAGCGCGCAGATCAGCGACTGGAACTCGAAGGTCGCTTGCAGCGTCCCCTGCGACGCCTCTGCCTGGTAGGGCGTGTAGGCGGTGTAGAACTCGGGTCGCGAGATCGTGGCGCGCACAATCGCCGGGCTGTAGCGCAAGTAGACCCCGGCGCCAAGAAAGCTGTCGTAGTCGCTCATCGAACGATTGCGCCTCGCCAGCCGGGTCACCTCGGCCACGAGATCCTGTTCCGCTAGCGGCGCGGGCAGGTCAAGTTTGGGATGGAGCATGTCCGCCGGGATCGATGCGAAGAGTTCCTGGGTGGACGCGACACCGATCGCATCACACATGGCACCACGATCGGCTTCAGTGAGGGGCAGATAGGCCATGACTGCAAGTATGCCGAGCCAGGTTACGCTGTCGCGGCCACCACGACGCCAGCCGTACCATGCCTTACATGCCCGCCGAAGTCGTCAAGCTGCGCATTGGCAACCTTGCCAAGGCGGTTCTGGTCACCGGCCAGTCCTACCAGGACCCCAAGGACGCTCTCAACGAGTTCGTCTCCAACGCGGCCGACGAGTACGCGCAAGCCGCCATCGTTGGTGGGCGCATTCGAATCCTGTTGCAACGCCAGGGGCGTCATCCCCTGATCGCCATCAGCGACGATGGTCGTGGGCTCGACCCTGCACGCCTCCGCCAGATCGCGCAGAACCTGTTCGAGTCCACAAAGGTGGGCGATGATCGCGTTCTGGGCGAGAAGGCGATCGGCCTGCTCGCGTTCCAGCAGATTTGCAGCCGTTGCGAGATCGTGAGCCGGCCCGAAGGATCGTCGGACAGCTACGTGTTGCGCCTGAACCGTGGTACTGCGACCGCATCGCTGGACATTGAGAAACGCCGGTCCCGGGACCACTCGGGCACCACCGTCTATCTGGCCGACGTCGACCCTGAGGTGGGGCGGGTGCTGACGCAGCACCGGATCGTCGAGTACCTCCGTCGACGCCGGGCCGCCGCTCTGGCCCGAGGCGACTATGTCATCGAAGTCGCCAGCGGGCGCAGCGTCGAACTGGTCACGCCCGAGAAGCCCGATGGCATCCGCCTCGACATTCCACCACGCAATACGCTCTGGGGACGGATCGAGTTTGCGCTCTTCGTCGCCCCACGCCCTGACCACAAGCGCCGCGTCGCGGTGGTCGGCCGGGCCGGGACCACCATCCTCGACTCGGTCACAGAACTCGAAGAGTTCGATCACGCGCCGTGGAACAGCGACCAGGTGGGTGGCCAGATCATCTTCGAAGCGCTGGCGCAGTCCGCCGGTCGGCGCGCGATCCTGCGCGATCGCGATGCGTTCCCTTTGCTGGTCGATGCGGTGGCTTCGGTGGAACCGGCAGTGACGCGCACGCTGGAGCGCATCGGGAAAGATCTCGATGAAGCAACCGCCGATCGCATTTCCGAGATGGTTCGTCGCATCTTCGGCCGTGTCCTTCGTGAACTCGCCGATCTCGATAATCCGATGCGGACACTCGTCGGAACGGAGCCGGGCGATGACGGGCTACTGGCGGAGACGCTGGTGCCGGAGATGGGCAAGGGCTCCCGTCTGACGCCAGAAGGCAACGCTGCCCCCACCGACGAACCGATCCCTGATGTCTCATGGCCCAGTGAACAAGGCCCGGCACCCGAACCTCCGCTCGATGTGGTGGATGGGCAGACTGCCGCGGCTGCTCGCCGCACCCGCCATCTGCCCACCATCGAGCCCGACCCCACGCCCGGTCATGGACGAAGCCGTTTCGATGCTGAGAACGGGGTGGTCCCGTCAAGGACGACGATGCCGCCCTGGTCGACTACCTCGCCACCCTCGTGGCGAAGGAGTACGTCGTATACAACAACCCTCGCTCTGCAAGTGACGAGGTGGCCGAGGAGATGGTGCGCATGCTGGTGCGTATCCGCCGGCACGTCAGGTCGCGATAGGGCGAAGGCTGCTTCTCGGAGGGCCTACTGGCTACGCGGCGTGGTTGGCCGCACGCCTTTCGCGGCCAATGTCCATCCTGAGTATCACGCACATCTCGAATAGCACGGTCTTCAGGCGCTCACCAGCAACCTCGCAGCCCTACGCGGTGGATTGGGGTTGACACGTACCCGGAACCGGTCTCGGGCATGGGCCAGTGGTAGTCAGTGGTTCCCTACGGGGCTTCGGGGAGTCCTCCGTTCGGGCGTAAGCTTCCGCAGCCCTCGCCTTTTGCCCCCCTGGCCCCCAAGCCGTCTCTCCGCTCGTTAAAACAACGAAACAGGACGGTGGTCGCATAGCAAGGCATCTACCCGCCTTCGTGCCGGAGCACGGCACCACACCAGGGCTGACGTCAGGACATGTCCGGCCAGGTGGAGGTGCCGTGTTCGGCGGTCTCCTCCTCGCCCTCAGGACGCTGCCGGTAGCGCTCATTGACCATCTTGTAGGCGACGTTCTTAGGCAGCCCGAGCTTCACGAGCGACTTGACCTCGTCGGCCATTACCTTGTCACGCGCGGTCTCCACCGCCGCGATGACGTCGTCGATGCTGATGGTGGGAACCTTCTTGGTGGACACAGTTAGCAAGCATAGAGCCCGCGGCCCCGAGCAGGATGCCCTTACGCCGGGGGTTTCTTCTCTCCGTCGAGCCGCCACGTGACGACCGTGGACGAACCACCAGACGATGAGCCCTGCGACGGCCACCGCAATGACTACCGCCACCTTCCCAATCGGGCCCGACACCCTGTCGTAATTGGCACCAAACTCGTATCCCGCCAGCGTCAGCAGAGCACACCAGGGCAAAGCGCCAATGAAGGTGAGCACAACGAACGGCGCCAGCTTGACCCGAGCCAGCCCTGCCGGAAACGAGATGTACGTCCGCACTACCGGCAGAACGCGCCCGAAGAAAACGGCGTAAAGCCCCCAGCGCGAGAACCACCCATCGGCCAGCGCCAGATGCGCCGGGGAGATACCCACCTTGCGCCCTGGCCCCAGTAAAAGCGGCTCGCCGAACCGGGCCGTCAACACGTACGCGATCAGGGAACCGACCAGATTGCCCAGCACTCCGGCCAGAACCGCACCAACGAAATCGAGATGCCCTTGGGCCACGAAATAACCCGCCAGGGGCATGGTGACCTCGCCAGGGATGGGGATCCCACAACTCTCCACGAGCATGAGAACGAAGATGGCGATCAGTCCGCCCGTCACCACCCAGTCGCTGATTGCCTGTGTCATGAACTGTGATTGTGCTCATCACAGCCAGCGCCGTGTCGCTTCCGAGAACGGACCTGACAGCGGCCATGCGTCGGTGTCACACTACGCATCAGGCCGCTCCTGGCATGTGAGGAACCTCGATGACCGCAATCGTTGCCGACCGCGACGCCACCGCCACCTTCGCTTTCGCGCCCACATTGGTTGACAATTCCGCCACATTGGAGATTGCCGGGCCAGAGGCCGAGTCGGAAATCAGTCTGGAGCGATTCCAGAAGTTGATGCTTGCCTTCACGGGCCAGTGCGTGCCCGGGCTTAGCGAGACCGTCCCGCAGTCCGACCCGATGGATTCGGTCAAGCGCTAAGGCCGGTCAACAACCGCCCCGGGCCGTCCGTACCAGGACCGACAGCCGTAGTGGCGGCTGATCTCCGAGCATGAGGGTCGCCGTGTAAGTGCCGCTCGGCAACGTGGGGTCCGGGTTCCATCTGACGGGATAACTCAACTCCTCGCCAGCATTGAGTTGAAGGGAGCCGCAACGCCCCGGGGCACCACCGGCCATGATCGGGGAATTTACCGACAGGCCGCTGGAATCGACGATCGTGACCTGAAGTGGCGAGGTGCAATCGGTCATCAGGGTTGCCGGACCCAAAACAGTGACCGTGAAGCCGAGGCGACCTCCGGGTGCCACACTGCCGGCGTCGGCTTCGGCATGCACCGCTCCAGACTGCACGCTAGGCGGCTGAGAGCTGGGTAACGGCCGGCAGGTTGGCGTCGCAACGGCTGTCCCACCGCAACCAGTGACGGCTAAGCAGACGGCGATATGGCGGAAACGATGCATAGGGGGGTAGTTATAGCCGTACCATGGGGCACTTCTATGTCCGAAGCTCGGTCTGATTCTAAGAGTCGGTCGTCCACCGGCTCTGTATGAGGAGGTGACGCCGCATGCCAGCCCCAAGTCCCGACCGGATCCGCTCCCTCGCCGTCGTGGGTCACAGCCACGATGGCAAAACCACGCTGTGCGAGGCGCTGATACACGTAGCCGGTGCCACAGCACGCATGGGCTCGACCGATCAAGGCACGTCGGTACTCGACTACGAGCCTGAAGAACAGGCACGGTCGATGAGCCTCGGCGCCGCGGTGGCGCATTGTGAATGGAACGGCGTGAGCGTGAACCTGGTGGACTGTCCGGGTTTCCAGGACTTCGCCGGCGAGGTGGCACAGGCACTTGCCGCCGTGGACGGCGCGTTGCTTGTCGTTGGCGCCAGTGGCAGCGTGCCGGTGGGCGCCGAGCTGGCCTGGGACATGCTCCGGGCCGCAGGGTTGCCGGCCATGATCGTCATCAACAAGATGGACAAAGACAACGCCGCCTTTGAGGCGACGGTCGACGCCTTGCGTGACGCATTCGCACGCAAGCCGGTAGCGGTTGCCATCCCCATCGGGAGTGGCGATGGCTTCAACGGCTATGTGGACCTCGTCAGCCAGAAAGCGTACCAGCTCACCGGGAGCGGCACTACCACCGAGATCGATCTGCCAGAAGTGATGCGTGATGAGGTGAAACGCGCGCACACCGCACTGGTGGATTCCGCCGCCGAGAGTGACGACAAGCTGCTCGAAAAGTACCTCGAAGGCTCCCCCCTGAACGATGACGAAGTGCGCAACGCATTGCACGCTGCAACACGCAGTGGCAAGCTGGTGCCAGTGTTTTGCAGTGCTTCCGCCGACGCACGAAGCGCGGCCGGCGTTCTAGACGCGATCGTGAACTACCTCCCGTCGCCTGCCGAGAGAACTGTGATGGGGAAGGACAGCAGCGGCACTGATATCGAAATCGCTTGCGACCCCGACGGACCGCTCTGCGCGCAAGTGTTCAAGACCACGATCGACCCCTTCGGCAAGGTTTCGTATTTCCGCGTTCTCCGCGGCACGATGCGTGCCGACACGCACCCTTACGCTACCCGGCTCGGTGTCGAAGAACGTTTTGCACAACTCGGCCAGCCCATGGGCAAGACCGTCGAGAGCGTGACCGAAGTCGTCGCCGGTGACATCGGTGTCGTCACCAAACTGGGCAAGGTGCAAACTGGTGACACGCTGTGCACCAAGGACGCCTCGGTGACGCTGCCTGCACTGAACTTGCCCGCACTCACCTACGTTGCCGCCATCACCGCTGCCAGCAAGGGCGACGAAGACAAGATCATGACGGCACTGTCGCGCCAGAGTGAGGAAGATCCCTGCTTCCACGTCGAGCATGATGCGGTGACTGGCGAGGTCATCGTCAGCGGGCTCGGCGACATCCACCTTGCCGTGGCACTGGAACGGATGAAGCGGAAATTCTCGGTGGACGCATCGCTGCACCCACCCAAGATCGCTTACCGCGAAACCATAACCGGCACGGCCAGGGTGCAACACCGGTACAAGAAGCAATCCGGTGGCGCGGGACTGTTTGGCGATTGCACCATCGAAATCGAGCCACTGCCGCGCGGCGAGGGATACGAGTGGCAAGACAAGATCTTCGGCGGCACCATCCCGCAGCAATTCCGTCCCTCTGTGGAGAAGGGGGTCCGGCAGACGCTGGAAAAAGGCGCCATCAGCGGACATCCGATTGTCGACGTACGCGTTCGCCTGGTCGACGGCTCGACCCATCCCGTGGATGGCAAGGACATAGCCTTCCAGATTGCAGGCTCCATGGCGATGCGAGAAGCGGTGCAACAGGCGCACCCAGTCCTACTCGAACCCATCATGGACGTTTCCGTGGTGGTCCCCGACACTCTGATGGGCGATGCCATGTCGCTGCTCAACGGCAGCCGGGGCAAGGTCGGCGGTATGAATCCGCTTGGAGACGGCCGCAGCGAGGTGAACGCACTGGTTCCCCAGGCCGAGATGTTCAGCTTTCCGATCGGCCTCAGGGCCCTGTCACAGGGTCGAGGCCGCTACAGCATGAGTTTTTCCCACTACGAAGAGATGCCTCCACATGTCGCGCAACCGCTCATCGAGGCATTTTCCAAAGAGCACGTTGGGGTGGGAGATCGTTAGTTACGCGTCAAGCGTCTAGAATGCGGCGGTCACTCTGGTGACCGTTGCCAACTGAACGAGACCCGAGTCTCAAAGGAGAGGACTACATGCCAGTTACCGGCCACTGCCTGAAATGCAAAGAGAAGCGTGAGATCAAGAATGCCCACGAGATCACCATGAAAAACGGCAAGCCGGCCACCACCGGGACCTGCCCCGTCTGTGGCACCAAGATCTTCAGGATAGGCAAGTCCGCCTGAGGAACTCTTTTGAGTAAGAACCCGGTCGTCCCAAGGGGCGGCCGGGTTTCTTTATAGGCTTCGACACCCCACCCGTACTTGACGCGCCGGCGACCCCAAAGGCGCCGACCGGAGGGTCAAGATAGGTTGGTCACATCGAAATCCGTACGCAAGGTTCTCGCCACTGATCTGGCACTTGCCATCTGGCGTAACCCTCGAAGTGTAGCCGCCTCCGCCCGTCCACCCCGCGCCCACCGGGGCACCGATCCACCAGTTGTTATTGGCACCAGCATGACCCTGCGCCATCAGGATCTTGTAGTCGCTGCCATTGATGATCAAAGTTCCACCGAAAGCGAAGTTGAGACGGCTGACCTGAAGTGATCCTGTACTCGCCGGAATATGTAAACGTCATCGTCATTAGTTGGCCAGAGACTTGCGCACGGCCTCCACGTCCAGCATCTGCGAATAAACGATCAGTTCGTCGTTGGGCCTGACGACGATGTCGGGGGTGGGGATGACCGGCTTGCCACCACGAATGATGCAAACGATAACGTCACCGTTCGGCAGGGTTATGTCGGCGACACTGCTGCCGGCCAGTGCGGACAGTTCCGGTAGGGCCACATCGACCAGGTTGGCCCCCGAAGCCTTGACCGCAATGCCACGAACCATCTCAGAACCGTCCATTTCGGCCTCGATCAGGCCCATCAGCAACTCTGTCGCCGCCACCGGGACATCGACCCCCAGCGTCTTGAATACGCCGAGGTTGACGGGATTGTTGACGCGCGCGATTGTGCGCGGCACGTTGAACGTGACCTTCGCCAGTTGACATGCGATCAGGTTGTCCTCGTCGTCTCCCGTGGTGGCAACCATCACTCCGGCACGCTCGATGCCGGTCGTCGCGAGGAATGCCATCTCGTCGCCATCGCCGACCATGACGCTGACACTCCCGAGCTGATGCTCGATCCACTCGGCACGTGCCGCGTCCTTTTCGACCAGGGTGACTTCGTAGTCGCG
The DNA here is from genome assembly GCA_014874355.1 of bacterium. Taxonomy (GTDB): domain Bacteria; phylum Chloroflexota; class Dormibacteria; order Aeolococcales; family Aeolococcaceae; genus JACWAJ01. Next base: position 8,010 of record JACWAJ010000004.1, read on the forward strand.
CTCGATGAGATGCTTGGCAAGGAAGTAGCCGACCTTGCCTCCGCCGATGATGACGACGTAGGGGAGTTCCCGGGTTGCGCTCATGCGCGAGCCTCGACGTTATCGCCATCTGGCGCAGGTGTGGGGGCTCCATGACCCGACTTCACGAAATAGTCATGGATCAAACCTGCCCCCAACGAAGTTGGGCAGAACGTCTCCAGCCCCAAGCCGCGATAGACATTCTCGCGAATGGGGTCGTAGATGCGCGTGATGACACAGGGGACGTTGAAGATGCGCTTTGCGATCTGTGCCGCCATGATGTTGCGGTTGTCGCCGTTGGTGACCGACGCAAAGCAATCCGCCGACTCGATGCCGGCGCGGCGCAGCACGCTCTCATCGATGCCCGTGCCCACCACCATCTCGCCCTTGAAGTCCCCACTGAGGCGGTCGAACGCGGCCACACGCTCGTCGACAACGGTCACCTTGTGACCCTCTTGATCGAGTTGTTGAGCAAGGCGGGCGCCGATGCGCCCGCAACCGACGATTAGGACGTTCACGGGACGCGATTGTACCCGGCACCCGCTTCACGGGGAGGACCACTTAGAATCGCTGGTGCCCATGCAGGGATTCACTCCGCACCGCATCATGGTGCCCATCAACGGTGCCGACACTGACGAAGAAGCAGTGCGACTGGCCTGCCGTCTAGCCTTGCGCCCGCATGCCCAGGTCTACGCCATAACGGTTGTCGAGGTTCGGCGCGGCCTGGCACTCCGCTCTGTTCAGGACAACGAGACCGCGACTGCGGGGGCGCTCCTGGACCGCGTTGAGGCAATCGGCAAGGAATACGAAGTCGACATCGAGACCGAATTGCTTCAGGCGCGAGAGGCGGGTCCCGCAATCGTCGACGAGGTGGCGGAACGGCAGGCCGACCTCGTGGTTGTGGGCATGCCCTTCCGCGAGCGGTTTGGCGAGTTCTTCATGGGCAAGACGGTGCCCTTCATCCTCCGCCACGCCCCCTGCCGCACGCTGATCTTCCGGGAGCCTCCAGCCTAGTTCAGATTAGGCGTCCATCAACTCCGCATTACCAAGACCGGCAATCGACGCAATCTTGTCCTTGCCGTCCAGACGCATGATGGTCACACCGCGCGTCTGCCGCCCACATACGCGCACCTGGGCGAGCGGTATGCGGATGACCTGCCCCGCCGACGAAATCACCATCAGTTCGCCTTCGACGTCGTCGACCACTCGCATCCCCACAATCTCGCCGATCTTGGGAATCGCGTTCTGGTCCACGGTGTAGACACCCTGGATGTTGCGGCTCTTGACCGGGTAGTCGCTCATCGGCGTCAACTTGCCAAAGCCATTCTCGGTAACCACGAGGACATGCCCCTTGGGATCGACTATGTCGAAGCCCGCAACCTCGTCTCCTGCACGCAACCGGATGGCACCGACGCCCATGGTGTCGCGGCCCATGGGACGGACCTCTTTCTCGCTGAAGCGCGACCCCTTGCCCCGCCGGGTGACGATGAGCAGTTCATCGCCGCCCGATGAGCGCCGCACCCAGTTGAGTTCATCGTTGTCCTGCAGGTTGATGGCGATGAGTCCGTTGCGACGGACCGCCGAGTACGCGGCAACAGGTGTCTTCTTGACCTGCCCCAGCTTGGTGACCATTACCAGATATGCGTCGTCGCCAAAGCTGTCCATGCTGATCAGCGCGGTGACCTTCTCCCTCTGGTCGATTTCGATGAGGTTGATGACGGGGATGCCCTTGGCCTGCCGCTTGACGTCGGGAATCTCGTGTGTGCGCAGGCGAAAGACCCGGCCACGGTTGGTGAAAAACAGCATGTCGCTGTGCGTAGACGCGGTCGTCGAGTGCTCGATGTAGTCCTCGTCGGTGGAACGTCGCGCCCCGACCACGCCCTTACCACCACGATGCTGCGCCCGATACGCATCCAGCGGCAACCGCTTGATGTAGCCGCGATGGGTCAGCGTGACAAAGACCTGCTCTTTGGGAATGAGGTCCTCTTCGTTGAGCTCCACCTCGCCCAGGTTGATCTGGGTGCGACGCGGATCGGCGTACTTCTTGCGAAGGCCAAGCACCTCGTCGCGGACGACCATGTCGACCTTGCGCTTGTCGGCGAGAATGTCTTCCATGAGTGCGATCTGCTTGATCACATCTTCGTATTCGGCCTGAATCTTGCCGGCTTCCAGACGCGTCAGGCGACCCAGACGAAGGTCGACGATGGCCTTGGATTGCTTCTCGCTGAGTTGAAAGCGCTGCTCCAAACCCTTCTGCGCCGCGGCTTCGTCGCTGGCTCCGCGAATGATGGCGATGACCTCGTCGATGTGGTCCAGGCACTTGGCCAGCCCTTCGAGGATGTGGGCGCGGTCCTTGGCCTTTTCTAGTTCGAACGTGGTGCGCCGGACGACAACCATGCGGCGGTAGCCGATGTACTGCTCGATGAATCCCTTGAGCCCGAGGATCTGCGGCCGTCCGTCGACCAGCGCCAGCATGATGGCGCCAAACGTCGATTGCAGCGCCGTGTGCTTGAAGAGGTTATTCAGGACCGTGTGCGGCCTGGCATTTGACTTCAACTCGACGACGATCCGAGTCGTCTCCTTGCGGCCGGATTCGTCTCGAAGGTCGCTGATGCCGTCGAGCTTCTTCTCGTTGACCAGGTCGGCGATGTTGGCGATCAGCCGCGCCTTGTTTACCTGGTACGGCAACTCGTGGATGATGATCTGTTCGCGCCCGCTCTTCGACTCCTCGAAGTCCACTTGCGCCCGCATCACGATGCGGCCATGGCCGGTGCCGTAGACCTGGGCGATGTCGCGGCCGTAGATGATGCCGCCGGTGGGGAAATCCGGACCCTTGATGATCTCGATCAGGTCCTCGGTGGTCGCCTCCGGCTCGTCGATCAACTTCACAATGCCGTCGCAGACCTCGCCCAGGTTGTGCGGCGGGATGTTGGTGGCCATGCCCACTGCGATGCCGGTCGAGCCGTTGACCAGGAGGTTGGGCAGCAGCGCCGGCAGCGTCACCGGCTCCTGCACCTTGTTCGAATAGTTGGGGCCGAAATCGACAGTGTTCTTGTCGATGTCGGCCACCAGCTCCATCGAAACCCGGGTCATCTTGGCCTCGGTGTATCGATAGGCGGCGGCGGGGTCACCGTCCACGGATCCGAAGTTGCCCTGCCCGTCGACCAGCGGATAGCGCATCACCCAGGGCTGGGCCAGCCGTACCAGGGTGTCGTAGACCGAGCTGTCGCCGTGGGGGTGGTACTTCTTCAGCACCTCGCCGACGATGGCCGCGCACTTCTCGTAAGTCGCACCGGCCGTCATGCCCTGTTCGAGCATGGCGTACATGATGCGGCGCTGCACCGGCTTCAACCCATCACGCACGTCGGGCAGGGCACGGCTGATGATGACGCTCATCGCGTAGTCCATGTAGGACGTCCGCATCTCGTGTTCGAGGTCGATGGCCCGGAGGGTGCCGATGTTGAATGTGGACACGGTCAGATGATCCCCTGCGCGCGTGGCTCAGCCATGTGGGCGAGTTCCTGAGTGATGACGCCACTGACGTTCTTGCGAGTGGCCTGGAGTGCGATACGGATGGCGTTCTTTACAGCCAGCGCGTCGGAGCGCCCGTGGGCGATAACCACCTCTCCGACCACGCCAAGGAGCAATGCCCCGCCGGTGTGACGGTAGTCGACACGATCGCGGATGGCCCGCAGGCGCGGCTTGAGCAGCAGCCCCCCCAGCTTGCCCGGCATCGATTGCAGCGCCTCCTGGCGCAGCGTCGTGAAGAGGTACTCCCCGACGCTTTCGGCCGTCTTAAGCACCAGGTTACCGACAAAACCGTCACAAACCGCGACGTCGACCGCCCCCTGGAACAACTCTTTGGCTTCAACGTTGCCCAAGAACTCGACGGGAGCCGCCTCCAGCAGTGGGTACGCATCCTGGATCAGTTGCGATCCCTTGCCAGGCTCCTCACCGTTGCTGAGCAGGCCGATTCGTGGCTTCTCGATGTCCATCATGGTCCGCGCGTAGACACCGCCCATCACGGCGAACTGCACCAGCCACTCGGCCCGGCAGTCCGTATTGGCTCCGATGTCGAGGACGAAGCTCTCGCCACGCAGAGTGGGGAAGCGAGCGCCGATCGCGGGTCGGGCCAAGCCCGGGATCCGCTTGAGCGCAAACAAGGCGGCGGCAAGTGTCGCCCCACTGTTGCCTGCCGACACGGCAGCCGAAGCCTCGGATGCAGCTACGAGCTGGCAAGCACGCACCACCGACGAGTCCTTCTTGGCGCGGACCGCGGCGGCGGGGTGTTCCCCCATTCCCACCACTTGCGTGGCGTCGACGATATGGATGTGGGCGCGCGCCGCACTCTCGGCACCTTCGACGTGACGCAGTTCGCGCTCCAAGGCATCGCGCCGTCCCACGAGGGTGACCTCGCAGTTGTAGTCGAGCGCGGCCTGGAGCGATCCGCGAACGATCTCGCCGGGTGCATTGTCGCCGCCCATGGCATCGACGGCTATCGGTAGGTCGGCACGCATGGCAGACACCGTCTCAGACGTCCAGATTGCGCACCGAACTGGCGTGCGTCTGGATGAATCGCTTCCGGGGCTCCACGTTGGACCCCATGAGCTTGTCGAAGATATCGTCGGCGCGAATGGCATCGCTGACTTCGACCTGTAACAGGACGCGACGCTCCGGATCCATGGTGGTTTCCCAGAGATCCTCCGGGTTCATTTCACCGAGACCTTTGTAGCGCTGGATGTCGACCTTGGACTTCCCCCCGGGAAGCGCCTTTACCTGACTGTCCCGCTCGTCGTCGCTGTACGCATAGCTGAGCACTTTGGTGCCCTTCTTCAACGCGTACAACGGCGGCTGGGCGAGATACAGGTAGCCACCATGGACGAGTGGCTGGAGATGGCGCCAGAAGAACGTCAACAGCAGGGTGCGAATGTGGGAGCCGTCGACATCGGCGTCGACCATGAGGATGATGCGGTGGTAGCGCAACTTCTCCAACGTGAAGTTGTCGCCGAACCCGGTCCCCAGCGCCGTGATGAGGTTCTTGATCTCCTCGTTGGCGAGAAGCTTGTCGGCACGCGCCTTCTCTACATTGAGGATCTTGCCGCGAAGCGGCAGGATGGCCTGGTTCTTGCGCTCCCGGCCCTGCTTGGCAGAACCACCGGCGCTGTCCCCCTCGACGATGAAGACTTCGCAGAACTGCGGATCCCGTTCGCTGCAGTCGGCCAGCTTGCCGGGTAGCGTCGCCGACTCGAGCAACGACTTGCGCTGCACCAGTTCGCGAGCGCGGGCGGCAGCCTGACGCGCCCTGGCGGCCGTCAGAGACTGTTCGATGATCCGCTTGGCATCGCCAGGATTCTCTTCGAGGTACTGCATGAGCGCATCGCTGAGTACACCCGACACCTGGCCGGCGACTTCGCTGTTGCCGAGCTTGGTCTTGGTCTGACCCTCGAACTGGGGATCGGGCAGTTTCACCGAGATCACCGCGGTGAGCCCGTCGCGAACGTCATCGCCGGTGAGATTGGGGTCGGTCTCTTTGAGGATGCCGGCCTTGCGCGCGTACTTGTTCAGCGTGGACGTCAGCGCCGTGCGGAACCCCGTGACGTGGGCGCCGCCTTCTTCGGTATTGATGTTGTTGGCAAAACCTAAGACGTGTTCGGTAAACGTCGTGTTCTGGTATTGCAGCGAGATCTCGACCATGTTCCCGTTGATCTCGCGTTCCACATACATCGGCTTGGCGTTGACGACGTTGCGGCTGGCATTGAGGTGCCGGACCATGGCCTGGATGCCACCCTCGAAGTAGAAGGTGTAGGTGAGGTTGCGGCCCTCGTCCACCATGCTGATGCTCACGTTCTTGGTGAGAAACGCCAGTTCGCGCAAGCGGTCGATGATGGTCGTCCAGTCATGATCCACCGTGTCGAATATCTGCGGATCCGGCCACCAGCGGATCCAGGTTCCCCGGCGATCGCTCGCACCCGTTTTGGCGACAGGTGCTTTGGGCACACCGCGCACGTACTCCTGCCGGTACGTCTCGCCGTTGCGGTAAACCTCCGCCACCATGAGTTCAGAGAGTGCGTTGACCACCGACGCGCCCACGCCGTGCAGACCGCCGGATACCTTGTAGGCACCCTCGGCGTCCCCAAACTTGCCGCCACCGTGGAGCGTGGTGAGGACCAGTTCCAGGCCGCTGATTTTTTCGACAGGGTGGACGTCGACTGGGATACCGCGGCCGTTGTCCAGTACCGACATCGACCCGTCCGCGTGGAGCGTGACAACGATGACGTCGCAGAAACCGGCCATCGCTTCATCAATCGAGTTGTCGACGATTTCCCGAATGAGGTGGTGGAGCCCCCTGACGTCGGTGGTCCCGATGAACATGCCGGGACGGCGACGGACCGGTTCGAGCCCTTTCAGAACGGTCAGCTTGCCCGCGGTGTAGCTGTCTCCGCCCGGCTTTCCGTGCGTACGTGTAGCTGCCTTGGCGACGGTCACGGCGGTTGAGGACTCGTCAGATTGAGGGGTATCGGTACGCACGCTCTCGTCGGTCAGGGGATGGGCTCCGGATCGTGCCCGCAACGGGCCTGGGTGGTGGCAAAACTTGCCGGGCAGGCGGGTAAATCAAACAGACGAACACCCACCGTGCGAACACGTCTATTTTACGGCGTTTCACTCTGGCCGCGACGGGCGCTGTCCGTGGTCGGACTGGCTGTGGCATGATCTCTTGAGCCCGCGTCCCTGGAGTCCCCACCTAAGTGATCGGCCTGGAACGCGCCGGCGACTCTGGAGAGAGAGCTGATGCGTAACGTCCTTATCATGGGTGCCGCCGGACGCGACTTCCACAACTTCAATGTCTTCTTCCGCGGCAATCCCACCTACCGGGTCGTTGCGTTCACCGCCACTCAGATCCCCAACATCGACGGGCGCCAATACCCGACCGAGCTGGCCGGGCCGCAGTACCCGAATGGCATCCCGATTCTGCCGGAGGCGAGCCTCGCCAATATCGTCGCCGAGCAGCAGGTGGACGACATCGTCTTTGCCTACAGCGACGTTTCCCACGAGTACGTCATGCACTGCGCCGCCCGGGCTGCGGCCACCGGCGCGAGCTTCTTGCTCCTCGGCCCCGACGACGTAATGCTCAAGTCCTCATCCAAGGTCATCGCAGTCAGTGCCGTTCGCACCGGCGCAGGCAAGTCGCAGGTGACCCGCGCCATCGCGGAGATCCTCAAGACGCTCGGCGTCAGCCATGTGGCCGTACGCCACCCGATGCCCTACGGCGACCTGCGCAAGCAGGAGGTTCAGCGCTTCGCAACGTACGACGACCTGGCCAAACACGAGTGCACCATCGAGGAGCGCGAGGAATACGAGCCCCATATCGAGCGCGGCACCACCGTCTACGCCGGAGTGGACTACGAGAAGATCCTGCGCCAGGCCGAGGCCGAGGCCGAGGTGGTGCTCTGGGACGGCGGCAACAATGACTTCCCCTTCTACCGGCCCGACCTCGACATCCTCGTCGCCGACCCGCTGCGCCAGGGCCATGAGCTTGCGTACTGGCCGGGTGAGGTCAACTTCCGAATGGCCGGCGTCATCATCATCAACAAAGAGGATTCCGCCACCCGAGAGCAGATCGAGGCCCTCAAGGTCAACATTGCCGCGGTCAATCCCGGGGCCACCGTCATCGACGCCAACTCCCGGCTCATCATCGAAGACCCCGGCGTGCTCGCGGGCAAGACAGTGCTTTGCATCGAAGATGGTCCGACTGTCACCCACGGTGGAATGCCGTACGGCGCGACGGTCGTAGCCGCCAAGCGCCACGGCGTGGCAGGTATGGCCGACCCGCGGCCTTACCTCGCGGGCTCTCTCAAGGGGGTCTACGCCAAGTACCCGCACCTGACCGAAACCCTGCCCGCCATGGGCTACGGCCAAGAGCAGGTCCGCGAACTCGAGGCCACCGTCAACGCCACTCCCGCCGACCTCGTCCTGTTCGGCACCCCCATCGACCTCTCCCGCCTCATCACAGTCAACAAGCCGATGGTCCGCGTCGGCTACGACCTCGAAGAGGTGGGCGGTACCCACCACCTCGAAGACGCGATCCGCAAGCTTCTCGGCAAGTAGGAGGGCAGCCATGCCCCCAACGCCTCCGGCATGGTTTGATACCGTCTCTGACCTGACCTGGCGCCTCGTGGCGATCCGCAGCGTCAGTCCCGGCGAGGGCGAAAACGAAGTCGCCCGGGGTGTGATCCAAATGCTCACCGAAGGTGGCCTCGAAGAGGCGTACACCTCGATTGGGCTGGACCCGATCGTCGGCGATGCCACTGGACGTCACAACGCCTACGCCTGGCTCCGCGGTCAGAGCGCTCGCACCGTTGTCCTACTCGGCCACATCGACACCGTCGACACCACCGACTACGGCCAACTGGAAGCGTACGCGTGCGATCCCGATGCCCTCGACCGGCGTATTGAGAAGCTCGCCGCCCTAACCCCCGATCTTGCGGACGACCTCTTGGCCCACCCGGGCGACTGGGCTTTCGGCCGTGGGATTCTTGACATGAAGAGCGGTGACGCCGCCAACATCGCGGTCATGCGCCGGCTTGCGGCGCTCCATCGCACCGGCGAACTGCCGCTCTCCATCGTCCTGCTGGCCTGTCCCGACGAGGAGAACGAGTCCGCCGGCGTGTTCCAGGCGGTGCGCTTCCTGCTGCGCCTGCGCGAAGAGCACGGTCTCGACTACGTCGGTTGCATCAACACCGACTACACCACCTACCGCCACCCCGGTGATCCCAACCGCTACGTCTACACCGGCAGCATCGGCAAGCTCCTGCCCACCTTCCTTGTTGTCGGGCAGGAATCCCACGTAGGCGACCCGTTCAATGGCGTGGACGCCAATCTGCTGGCCGCCGAATTGATCCAAGACTTCAGCATGAACCCGGAACTCTGCGACTTCGTACGCGGACAGGTCACCCCGCCACCGGTCACGCTCAAGTCCACCGACCTCAAAGTCCGCTACAACGTCCAGATCCCATTCGCCGCGTACTTCTACCTCAACGTCCTCACCTTCGACACTGGCCCGGGGGCGCTTCTCGACCGCCTGTGCGAGCGTTCCAGAGTCGCGCTCCGCCACACCCTTTCGCGCATCGACGCAGCCGAACGCGCTTGGCGCCAGCCCCTCGAAGATGCGCCCACCCCACGGCAGGAACCCCGTACCGGCGCAGTCCTCACCTATGCCGAGTTGTACGCGACCGCCGTGGAGAAAGTGGGGCTGGATCTGGTCACCGCCGAACTCGACGCCGAGTGGTCGCGCCGGCCCGCCGACCTCGACAAGCGTGAACGCTGTTTGCATCTCGTCTGGCGCCTCTGGACGCTGTCCGGCGGGCACGGTCCCGCAGTCATCCTCTACTACTCCCCGCCCTACTATCCCAGCGTCCCGGCAGTGGCTTCTCCGCTCCACGAGGCCGTGGCCGGGGTGGCCGCCGCCCACCCCGAGCTGAAACTGAAGGTGGCGGAGTATTACCCCTTCCTCTCGGACATGAGTTACCTGCGACTAAAGCCGGACACGGACCTCACTGCGCTCACCGTCAACATGCCCATCTGGCAAGACCGTGCCGACCAGCCCCGTCCCGGCGCCTACTCGCTCCCGCTGGCCGGCATCGCCGCACTCGACCTGCCCGTCATCAACATCGGGCCCTACGGTGCCGGTGCCCACCAGCGCGGCGAACGCGTGCTTGCGTCCTACTCGTTCGGAGTGCTGCCCCAGATCATCTACGAAACCATCTCGGCACTCGGGAGCCCCCGCCTCCCCGCTTGACTTATCCACGCGTTCTCCCCACACCAACGATCTTGTCCGTGTGGATCAGGTGTGGATAATTGGGGATAACCGGGAAACGTATTCGGAATATCCGGGATATTGGGCTCGTGCCTTTATGCGGCCGCAAGTAACTCCGAGACCACCCGAACATAGCGACGCGTGTCGTCGTAGACGCCATTGCGTGTGATGGAGGCATCGCCCTGGTAGTAGGCTGCCAGCGCCGCCCCATTGTCGCCGTTGTGAACGGCCAGCAGGTGGCGAATCAGGAGCGCCCCGGCGGCGACGTTGTCGCTCGCGAGATGAATGTCCAGGCGGCGTCCGGCCAGGTAGCGAGACACCCACTCGCCGGCGAAGGGTTCCAACTGCATGATGCCCACCGCACCCGTTGCGGATATGAGGTTCTGCTGCCAGCCGGATTCCATCCAGGCCACCGCCGCTACCACGTCTGCGTTTACGCCTACTCGATTAGACACCTGGGTCAACAACGCGTTGACGCGACCCAGGCGACCGGGCACGTGGAGGATGGCGCCCGGTTCGAGGTGCTCGTTGACCCCGATGCCGTTGGTTCGGGCGAGCACAGTGGGGTCCACACCAAAGTAGCGAGCCACCTGGAAGAGTTGCTCCCCGTCGCCAACCGTATGCAGGTCGATGTCATGACTCTCACTCGTGTATTGCGGCAGGCTCAGTGCCTGAGTGGGAATCTGCAACATCTGCCCGGCCCGCAGCGCAGCAGCATCGGCCAGGTGGTTGGCTTCCGCGATTGCTTCAACGGTTGTGGCGTGGCGAACGGCAATTTCACTGAGGCTGTCGCCAGGACGCACGACATATGTCGAGGCACTGACCGCAAGCGGCGTGGCGACAACCGCTGTCGCGCCAAGTGCCGCTGCTGCCAAGCGAGTGCGGGAGGACATGGTTCAAAACCCTTGCTGGAACGTAAACAAAATGTGGGAATGGCGCCGCTCACGCGACTCTAAGCAGAGTAGGTGACCGCCTAAGGTACGTCAACTTGGAGACTGTGACATTCCTGTCGCATTCGCCATTCCCACTGTTAGAAACCCAGCATGGTATATACGCGTTTGTAACGGCACATCAGGAGTGGCGGTGGTAATCTCGATTCCCCCTCGGCAATGTCGAACTCCAAATTGCCGCCACGAGCAAACCCATGGTATTGATCGCTCCATCGCCCCCCCATCCCCGGCCCGCCTTTGATGCGGTGATCTGGGACTACGACGGTACGCTCGTGGCGACCCGATCGGCCGACGAGAGCGCTGTTGACACGCTGCTCCGTCAGAACGCAAGCGCCGCCGAGGGCACAGCCATCTTCTGGGCCACCGAGGGCAAGCCCATCGAGGAGCGGATAGATCGTGCCTGGCCCGGACAACTAGAACAGATTCTGCCGCTGTTTGCCAACAACGTGAAGCCCGTCCCTTTCCGAGGTGTGATCAGCGTACTGGACGGTCTGCACCGCCGAGGCTATGCCCTCGCAGTGGTTTCTTCGCGACGACGGCGCACACTCGAATGGGGGCTCGACGCCACAGGTCTCCGCCGCCGGTTTGAGGTTCTCATCGGCCTCGATGATGTCGACGAGCCCAAACCCTCTCCCGAGGGCCTGCTCAAGGCGTTACACGGCCTCTGCGTCCCGCCAACGCGAGCCGTCTATGTGGGTGACAGTGAAGTCGACATGCTGGCTGGCCGGCGAGCCGGTATGACCGCGTGGCGCGCGACATGGGCGCGTGGTGTCGAGCGCAACGACACCAACGCGCGTCTGTTGGAACGTCCGCGCGAGGTTCTGGCCCTGGTCGAACCCGAGGTCGAGCGCGACTAACCAGCAGCCCACCTCAAGTGGTCGACCAGGACTCACCTCAAAAGGAGCGGTCCCGGGCGATCAGCAGGCGCAGGGCGTCCACAGCGGTGTCAATGGTCGTATCGATGGGCAATGCCGTGACATCTTCCGGCATCTCGGCTTCAGCTCCCGCAACGTTCACGACCCCAACCACACCCCCTGCGCGCACACGGCGCACTTGCGCCGCGATGAACACCGAGGCGCACTCCATTTCGGCCGCAAGGCAGCCGAAGCGACGACCAGCTTCCCAGTGAGCACGGAGTTGCCCGGCGACAGGCATGCGATCCATCTCCATCTCGCTGTAGAGGGAATCTTTAGATGACACTATGCCAACCCGGTGACGATGATTCGCGCGCTTGGCAGCATCGCGTAGCGCCAAGACGACGTCCAGGCTGGCCACCGCCGGGAAGCTGGCCGGCGCGTACTGGTACGACGTGCCGTCATCGCGAATCGCCGCACTGCAGATGACCAGATCCCCATATCGCAGTTCAGGCTGCACCGCCCCGCAAGTGCCGACGCGAATGAGTGTGGTGGCACCGACATTGCACAGTTCCTCCAGGGCGATCGCCGCCGAGGGCCCGCCGATCCCCGTCGAGCAGACGCTGACTAGAACCCCGTCCAACTCACCTGTGAAGGTGGTGTACTCGCGATTGCTCATCACGTGGCGGGGAGAGTCGAAACGCTCCGCGATCTTCTCGGAGCGACCGGGATCGCCGGGGAGCAGGACGTAGGTGCCGATGTCTCCGGCATCGAGTTGGAGGTGGTATTGACGCATGGTGGAGTGACGATAGCAACCGGCTTCACGCTACCGCCAACGTCCGTCACGTGTCCCTTGGTATGGGGTAACTTTGGTGCCATGTCCCGCCGTGCATCTCTCGGTATCCTCCTGGCTGGCGCCACGGTTCTGCTCTCCGCGTGTGGCCCGACATCCTCAAGTCTGAAGGCGGGTCCGACGCCGTTCATTCCCTTTCCCAGCATTGACACACCGATCAGTTCGATCTCGGGTGCACAGCAAGCGGTCTGGAGTGCCTACGAAGTCGCGACCGTGCCCGGAGTCAATGCGCTGGGGACCATCCCCCCAGCGCCGCCTGTGATCAACGCAAGCTATGGCGCCGTTCCCGACGATGTGGCCCAGCAGTGGGCCAATGCCTACTTCCGCGACGCCGCCTGGCGCCGGTGGGCGCTACTAAACACACAGGCGAATTTTCTCAGCCACCTCGACGGGCCCAACGAAGATGCCGGGACGGCCCAGCGCGGCATCGTCGTCCGATACCCCGACTGCGCGCTGTATCCCACTCAGATGGCGCTCCTTCCGGTACCCCCAGACCTCAGCGGCAAGGTCATCGGGGGGGACAACTGGGCTTTCCTCATGACCTACACGGCGCCACCCACAACGCCCTGCACTGTTGTCAACGTCTACCCGGACGGGCACAGCGACACCAATATGCAGTTCACCGGCACGCGTGTCACCATCGACAAGGGTTGGCTGCACCTGGATCCGCTACTCGGCGACCTTTGGATCACCGACGTCCGCCAGACCTGCACCTTCCAATGCCCTCCAACACCGGCGGCAACCCCGAGTCCGCCCTTCACTTTCCCTAACGACGACACCCCGATAGGCCAGGCGACGCCCCAGCAGCAGGCTGTCTTTGCGTCTTACACAATGCAACTTGTGCCGCGTAAGGGAGTCGTGTCCGCCATTCCAAAACCACCCAAGGTCGATAACCAGACCGCCGGCGTAATCTCCGACACCCTGGCTCAACAGTGGGGCCGCGCCGTGTTCCAGACCCAGACCTGGCTCAAGTGGGCTGAGGAGATGGGGCAGAAGGACTTCGCCAACCATCTCGGAGACCCCAGCCTGACCAACGACGATCTCGCGCAGAGCATGGCCAAGGGTGGAGTCCCTGCGCTGCCCACGTGTGCCGTCTACCCCGACGCCATGTCGCTATCCATCATCACCGATCGCGAACGCCACGGAATGGCGCAATCGGCAACCCGTTTGGACCAGTTCGTATTCAACTTGAAGTTCAAGACTCCATGCTCCGTGACGGTGACCTTCCTCGACGGCAAGACCGCCACCGTCTCCATGCCCAAGGAGCTCACCAGCTATGGTTCGGTCCGAGACGATCCGCTCCTAGGCGAGATCTGGCATCCGGAGACCGTGATCACTCCCAGCGCCTACGGCTTCTAGCGCACCGTCTCAGCAGCCTGGCCTCCCGTTGTGGGCGCATGAAGCGCTCGCCGGCTGTTCACGAGGCAGCCGAACGCATCCGCTCGTACACCTTGCGGACGTAGAAGTCGCCGATGACGTCCTTGAAGTCGGGGTCGTCGAGGATGCGCTTGAAGATCGCCTCGTTGGCACGGCGCGCAGGACGTCGATATCGTGCGGTGCGCAGTCGGCGCGGGGAAAATTTGGGGGCCAGACCGCGGAACTTGGCACCCCAACGCTCACCGGAATAGCAGCATCCCCGCGCACAGTGAGGTTGTCGGCGAGGAGGCGTATTCCTTCCCCGCCCAGCGTGAGACCTGCGTCCGGCACATCCGGGATCAGGGATGGAACATGGAGTCCGGCGACTTTTCGACACGAAGCCGGCATCCATGGCGTACGCTGCGCCTATGACGCAGACCGCCCCCCTTCCCACCCCGGCGCGTACCAGCAGACACGACCAGTCCTGGGTCTACCTGGACGGTGAAATCGCCCGTTATGCCGATGCCCGGCTGGGGCTGCTCACCCACGCCCTGCATTACGGGACCGGGGTCTTTGAAGGCATCCGGGCCTACTGGAACGCAGATGCCAAACAACTCTACGGGTTGCGGGTCGCCGATCACTTCGATCGCATGCGCAAGAGCGCCAAGGTTCTGCAGATGAACTTGCCGCAGTCAACTGGCGAGTTGTGTGAGATCACCTACGAACTGTTGCGCCGCAATCAGTTGCGCGAGGATTGCTACATCCGCCCCTTGCTGTTCAAGAACATCGAGGAGATCGGCGTGCGCCTGCATGACGTCGCCGACAGCTTCGCCATCGCGGCGATGCCTATGGGCAACTATGTGTCCACGACCGGACTGCGCTGCATGGTCAGTTCGTGGCGACGGGTCAGCGACACCATGGCCCCGGTTCGCACCAAGTGCACAGGCGTCTACATCAACAGCGCCCTTGCCAAGAGCGAGGCGCTGCAAAACGGCTTCGACGAAGCCATATTCCTTACTCAAAACGGCCACGTCAGTGAGGGCAGCGCCGAGAACATCTTCATCCTCCGCAACGGGGAGTTGATCACCCCACCGGCGGCGGACAACATCCTCGAGGGAATAACCCGCGAAGGCGTCATGACACTGGCACGCCAGGAGCTGAAGATGCCGGTCACGGTTCGCTCCTTCGACCGTTCCGAAATGTACTGCGCCGATGAGGTCTTCCTGTGTGGCACCGGCGCCCAGATTGCACCGGTTGTCGACATCGACCACCGCATCATCGGCGACGGGGTTCCCGGTGTGGTGACGTGCCGGATCCAGCAGCTCTACGATGACGCCGTCAAGGGCCACGTGGAGGCGTTCCGACACTGGCTGACGCCGGTTTACTGAAGAACGTGTTTTGACCTCCCCGTCCGGCATCTCATCCGCCCATCCTCGCCGATGCGCGCGTCAGCTTCTGCGGTCCTTGGACGAGTACTTACAGTACGCGTCCTGTGGTCCTCGGCACTTCCTTCGCCTCGACGGTCTGTCCGGCGGTCTGCTCGTCCGGGGAGGTCAAAACACGTTCTAGGGCCCCTGCCGTCTCCATCGGGCGACGAGTTTGGCCCCCATCAACTCGAGCCGGCGCCGGGTGGCATCGGCGTCACCCGGTGCAGTCCCCAGTGCGACGACGGACTCGAAGAGATCCGGCAGTGGGTCTTCGACAATGCCCGCAACCGCCACACAACTGATCCCTCGCTCCAGGCAGCGCATCGCCACCTCTGCGGGAGCCTTGCCCCGGGATGTCTGACTGTCGATCCGCCCCTCACCGGTAATCACCAGGTCAGCATCAACCAGTGCCTCGTCCAGGTGGCACTCATCGCAGACGAGCGCCGCCCCAGGGCGCAGTGTGGCGTCCAGACAAGCCAGGCCGAAGGCACTGCCGCCGGCAGCCCCCATGCCGGCCTGTACAGCCATGCCGGGTTTTCCGGCAACGCGCTCGATCAACGTGGCAAAGCGCCTCAGTCCGGCGTCGAGGTCGGCCACCTGGCTAGCACTGGCCCCCTTCTGGGGCGCGAATACGTAAGCCGCGCCCTGTTCACCATAGAGCGGGTTGTCGACGTCGACGGCCACCTCCAGCCGCACACCGGCAACCCGTGCCCGCGCCGGAGCGAAGTCTACGTTCGCAACCCATGCGGTAGCGCCTCCACCACGAGGGACGGGACCGCCGATGCCGTCCCAGAACGTGGCTCCCAGCGCTTCGAGAATGCCCCGGCCGGCATCTGTGGTGGCACTACCGCCAAGGCCCACAAGGATCCGCAAAGCGCCCGAGTCGATTGCCGCAGCGATCAACTCGCCAACGCCAAACGTACTGGCCGCCAACGCATCTTTGGGACTTCCGGCAAGGAGTCGCAGCCCGGCCGCTTCGGCCAGTTCGACCACCGCCGTCTTATCGTCGATCCAGCCAAGGCGTGCCGGCGTCGGAGCTCCCAGTGGACCCCTGACGGTATGGCTCTCGATCCAGCCGGTCGTCCCGGCGTTGGCGACGAGCACATCGAGCGTGCCGTCGCCCCCGTCAGCGACAGGGACGGCCTGCGCCGTGGCGCCGGCCCGGCGGGCTCCCGCGACCAGAGCCCCGGCAGCAACGGCGGCATCCAGTGTGCCCTTGAAGGCATTGGGGGCGCAGACCACATGCATTTAAAAACAGCCTATCGCGTTTTGATTATGCCCACGGACCGCATCTGATCACCGGCCCCAGATGCGGTAGTTGCTGTCGAAATCGTCGCCGATGAGACCCTGCTGGACGAGGGCCGTGAAGCGAGCATAAGGATCGCGCGAGTCGCCTTGTCTTCGCAGAGTGCGTTCGTCGTTCACGTAGAGGAAGATGATCGTTTTGGCCGATTCCAGAAATACGAAGAAAACGCGGTAGCGCCGGGGGAGACCGTGACCCTTGATGCGTCTGAACTTTGCGAGTGGCGCGTGGAGACGGAAGTCCTTGTGGTTAGGGTCGGAGGGAATGATGTCGTAGCCCAAGCCATAGAGCGCGGAGAAGAGCTTGAACGAGAGGAACAGGGCGAATTCCGGTTCGCTTTCAATCGAGGACGACTGGTCGGCAGAGGGACACAGGGTGATGCCTTCCGCAAAGTGTTGGCCATGCGGGCACGCGCAGGCAGTATGCAGCCGGCCGCCGGCGCAATAAGTGACAACCGGCGGCCGCATAGCTACAGTGATCGTCGCAATGCACGAATTGAAGCCCGGCGACATCCTTCTGGACGACGAATACGAAGCCTCGCGTGCCGGCGAACAGCGCCATCTCGCCGACGTCAAGCGCCACCGCCGCATCGTCCTTGACGACGCCATCGAACTCGTTTTCGAGAATCTCGAAACCGTTCGCGGCGTGGTCGAGGAAATGGTTCGAACCGAACACCTGCACGACCATGGCGAGATCGCCGCCGAGGTGGGCGCTTTCAACGCCATCGTTCCCCGTTTAGGCGAACTCTCGGCTTGCCTCTACCTGGAGGTGAACGACGCCGCCGATCTTGCGCGTCGCGCCGAGCAACTGGTGGGCGTGGAACGCACGGTGTGGCTCCTAATCGGCGACGAGCGCGTGGACGTCCTGGTGGAAGAGGTCGAGGTCGAACCCGAAACCCCCGCGATGTATCACCTCCGATTCAGGCCCACCACCGAACAACGGCGTGCCTGGCAAGAGGGCGCCCGCATCGTTATGGGTTGCGACCATCCCGCCTGCACCAGTCGCGTCGAGCTGACGCAAGACCAAAGTCAGGCGCTGGTGGCCGACCTCGAAGTCTGACGCGCCGACTGACGGTACACGCCGGCAGTGGCTATGGCACAAGCCTCCCAGGTGTAGCCACCCGCGCGTTCCAGGCCCCTCCGACGCAACTCCTCCCGGCGGCGTGTCTCATGCAGAACGTCTCGGATACCACGCCCGAGTGCGTCGACATCGCCAACGGCAACTGTGATGCCGGCGCCACCCACCAGGGTCTCCAGGTTCCCCCCATTGGTGCTGACCACGGCACAGCCACAGGCCATGGCTTCGAGAGCCGGCATGCCAAAGCCCTCATGTCGAGAACTGATGACACAGCAACCGGCGTTGCGATAGAGCGCGGCCAGAGCAGTGTCTTCCAGCCGGCCGCAGATCGTGACCTTAACGCCACGCTTCCGCGCAACCGCCCTCACCCGCTCCGCCTCCGCTCCCGGGGCACCCACGAGCGCCAGGGGCAGCGAACCGGCGCCGCCGGGAACGGCTTCTACAAGAATGTCGAGCGCCTTGCGCGGATCGTGGTGCCGGAGGCTGCCGGTCCAAATCAGGTAGCCCTCTCGTTCGAGACCCAATCCGCGCAATACGCCCGCATCCGCAGCCGCCGGCCTGGAACTGAAGGGCGGCGCGACTCCGAGCGGGATGACATGCATTCGCCGGGCGTCCAGGTTGAGCGTTGCGATCGCTTCTTCCGCCGACGTCTGGCTGACGG
The DNA here is from genome assembly GCA_014874355.1 of bacterium. Lineage (GTDB taxonomy): Bacteria > Chloroflexota > Dormibacteria > Aeolococcales > Aeolococcaceae > JACWAJ01. Next base: position 26,323 of record JACWAJ010000004.1, read on the forward strand.
CTATGTATGCCGCGCACCGGCGCAGCAGGCGTGCCTGCACCGCGGCGTGAAGACGCATGGCCATGCCCCGGGCCCCACCGGGCAACGGTTGACGCCACAACTCGACATCGTGGATGGTGACCACCTGGCGCGACAGCGGGAAACCGAGCACAGGTTCGCCACCGACTCCGTGGACGAGGTGGGGATGGTGGCGCAGGCTGTCACGCAACGCCGGAAGTTGGGCATGTAGAAAGCGTCCCGGCCGCGATTCGCTGCGGGGGGGGCCCACGTCGAGTGCCCGAACATCGAGGCCATCCATGCCTTCGAGCGCATGCCTCAAGTGCCTTGCATAGCGACCGATCCCCGCCGCCGCACGACCGTCGCCAAGGCAACTCGTCTCCAGCAGAACCGAGAGACAGGCCGGCGGTGGCTCAGACTGCCTCATCCTCATCCTCCACGAGTTTCACGTGGGGACGGCGATCGAACACGGTTTGATGCAGCAGCCGCCGGAACAGGCCGGGGGAGTCCACGCTGTCCACGGGAATTTGCCGCGGGTTGCGATTGATATAGCGACGGGTGATGTGAAGGCCGTGCTTGGGGATGATGCGGCGCAGATAGCCCCACGAATCGTAGAGCCCGTTGCTCACCGACTCGTAGCCGTGCTGGAGGACCATGAGGCGGGCCGAGAACGACATCAACTCGTGGAAGAACATCTTCTCGTCATCAGGACGCGGCTCGATAAGCAGGAGATCGACATCGGGATGGCTTTCGCGCACGAGGCGGAGGTGTTCCAGCATTCCGTCATGAAGCATGCCGCGGAACACCTGGTTGTAGACACCACGCGCGCCGAGGTCGGCCAGGTGACCCCCCGTCTGCTCGCGCAGCGACGGGGGAACCTCCATGGCGGTTGCGTCGATGGGCACGATGGGATTGATGACGACGATGAGCGTGGCTCCGGCGTCGACGGCGACGTCGATGGCGGAGATGCCCTTGATACCGCCGTCTACGTAGTCGACACCGTCGATGCGAACCGGCTTGAAGAGCACGGGGAGGGCACTGGACGCGGTGGACGCGGTGCTGATCGGGACGTTGGCGTGGCGAGAGCGCGAGAAGACGACCCGCTCTCCCGAGTCGAGAGCACAGGCGACGATGTGGAGTTCCTTCTCCAGCTCCCGGAAGTCGTCTGTGAATCCGTGTTCGAGGAGTGCGTCGTGCAGGAACTGGGTGAGATGACCGGAGTCGAAGACCCCCGATGGCAGCAGGGGCAAGAGCATGCCGGCCAGGTCGAGCAGATTGATCTGCGTGGGATGCTTGACCACTTCAACCGCCATCTGCCGTACCAGCCGGGGCAGCTTGAGCAGGCGATATCTGAGTTCCCCCAGATTGGGACGGTAGAGCGTCGCCGCACCGGGCGGCTTGAGCTTGGCGCTGTGCCCCTCGAAGCCAAGCGCAATGTCGGTAGGCGAAATGCCGGCGGCCAGCATGGCGGCGATGATCGCTCCCGCCGAGGTGCCGACATAAACGTCGAAGTCGTTGACGGTGGCGCCGACCAGAAGGTCGTCAAGCGCCCTGAGCGCACCGACCTCGTAAGTGAGTCCGGTGATGCCACCGCCACAGAGGACAAGCGCACGCTTCCCGCCCGTCGGGTCCAGGGGCGGTGGCTTGCGCTGCTGCCGGCTTGCGGTACGAAGTACGGTCTCTACGCGTCGCTTGGCCATGACCTGATGATAGACACGATCTAAGGTGACTGGATCGTATTGTGCCCGGCCATTTATCGATTGGTCGGGGCACAACTCGTAGGATTGCCGCTCGAATGGCTCTGTCGCGCATCCGCAACTTCTGCGTCATCGCCCACATCGACCACGGCAAGTCGACGCTGGCGGACCGAATCCTTGAATTCACGGGCGCCGTGGCGCCCAGGGACATGCAGGACCAGCTCCTCGACCAGCTCGACCTCGAACGCGAGCGCGGCATCACCATCAAGGCCCAGGCAGTGCGGCTTGAATACTGTGCCGGCGACGGCCACACCTACGAACTCAATCTGATCGACACCCCCGGCCATGTCGACTTCGCCTACGAGGTGTCTCGTTCTCTTGCCGCCTGCGAAGGCGCCATCCTCGTAGTCGACGCCGCCCAGGGCATCGAGGCTCAGACCCTCGCCAACGTCTACGCCGCGCTGGAAGCCGGCCTCACGATCATTCCAGTCATCAACAAGATCGACCTGCCTGCGGCCGACCCCGATCTGGTGCGTAAAGAGATCGAAGCCGTCATCGGCCTTCCCGCGAAGGACGCCATCCTTGCCTCGGCGCGGCAGGGAATTGGCATCAAGGAGACTTTGGAGGCCATCGTCGCCAGAGTGCCACCGCCTCGCGGCGACACTGCGGGCCCCCTCAAAGCGCTCATCTTCGACTCCAAGTACGACGCCTACCGGGGGGTCATCGTCTACTTGCGCGTGGTGGACGGCCACGTCAGGGCCGGAACGAAGGTGCACATGATGGCTACCGGCAAAGACTTCATCGTCGACGAGGTCGGGGCCTTTCGCCCGGGTATGACGCCCGTGAAGCGGCTCGACACCGGCGAGGTGGGCTATCTCGTCGCTTCCATCAAACACGTCGGCGACACCAAGGTCGGAGACACGGTCACCGGCGTACAGCACCCGGCGCCAACCCCACTGCCCGGCTATCGCGTGGTCGTCCCCATGGTCTTCGCCGGGATCTTCCCGATTTCGAGCGACGACTACCCTGCTCTCCGAGAGGCCCTGGAGAAGCTCAACCTCAACGACGCCTCGCTGGTATTCCAGCCGGAGTCGTCCACCGCTCTGGGGTTTGGCTTCCGGTGTGGCTACCTCGGTCTGCTCCACATGGAGATCGTCCAGGAGCGCCTGGAACGTGAGTTCTCGCTCGAACTGCTGGCCACAGCACCAACGGTCGAGTACCGGGTTCGGATGCGCAGTGGCGAGGTCGTGCCCATCGACAACCCCGCCATGCTTCCCGACGCCTCTCTGGTCGAAGCCATCGAAGAACCGCGGACCAAGACTACGATTCTCACGCCCCAGGCCTACGTGGGCACCCTCATGGAGCTCTGCCAGGAGCGGCGCGGCGATTTCATGAACATGGAGTACCAGCCCGGTGAACGGGTCGCCCTCAGCTACGACATGCCGCTGGGCGAGATCATCCACGACTTCTACGACCAGCTCAAATCGCGCAGCCGCGGCTATGCATCGCTGGACTACGAGATCGATGGATTCCGCGTCGAGCATCTGGTCAAACTCGACGTTCTGGTCGGCGGCCAGCGCGTCGACGCGCTGTCAATGATCGTGCATCGCGAGAAGGCCGCCATCCAGGGGCGAAAGCTCGTCGACAAACTCAAGAAGCTGATCCCCAAGCAGCTTTTCGAGGTGCCCATCCAGGCGGCCATCGGCGGCAAGATCGTGGCCCGGGAAACCGTTTCGGCACTGCGCAAGGACGTGCTCGCCAAGTGCTATGGCGGGGATATCTCTCGCAAACGCAAACTTCTCGAGAAGCAGAAGGAAGGTAAACGCCGCATGAAACGCGTAGGCAATATCGACATCCCCCAGGACGCCTTCATGGCGGTCCTCAAACTCGACGAGGATTAATAAAAAGTGGCATCCAAGAAGAAGCGCAAACCTCAGCAGCGACGCCAAGAAACGGTCGCGGTCAAGACCCCGGCCATGCCGTCAACGCCGGTCAAAGCCGAAAGCCGGCGGCCTGACCAGCGCAAGTCCGACAAGGCCGCCCTGAAGAAATCGTGGTCGCGAAGCAACATCGCGCTTCTCTTGGCCTTGGCCTGGGTTTCGCAGATCATCGTCATCGGCGCGATCTACGCCATCAGCCACAGTGCGTCGGGGTCGCCGGTGCTCGCCATCACTTCGCCCAACCCCTTCTTCCTGGTGCCCGCCTGCCTGGTTTTCGAGCCTCTGGTGCGCCGGCTTCGTCACGAACGGCGCATGGGCATCATGGAATCCCTGAGCGTGGGTTTCATAGCCGTCTTCATCGTCATGGCCGCGACATTGCTCGCGGGACAGTTCAACGCTCCCTCGACATCGGGGCCGGTCCCCAAGGCATCCCCGTCGGCGCAGGTGAGCGCACCCCCCCATCCCTCCGCATCGCCAACCGCGACGGGATCCGCATCACCCAGTCCGCGGCCTTCGGCGAAGCCCAGCGCATCGCCGTCCGTATCGCCGTCCCAGCCACCCGCTCCATCCAACGCCACTCCCGACACTGCCGCAACGGTGGTCGGCGATGTCCTCGGTTACATCCTCACGGTTTTCTTCTATTCCCCGCTCTACCGTTTCCTCTTCAAGCCGAGTGGCCGCGCCCAAGCTGAGCGCCGTGGTCAAGACACCAAGCCGGCGCCTAAGAGGCCACGCCAATAAGTGAGAATCGCCAGTCCACGTTCGCTCTACGTTCACATCCCCTTCTGTGAGCGAAAGTGCCACTACTGCGACTTCGTCTCGGTGGCGGGCCGGCGCAATGAGGCCGAGTACGTCGACGCGCTATGCCGCGAGATCGTCAGCCTCGGCGCCGCCTCGACAACAGAGCTCGACACCGTCTTTATGGGCGGTGGCACACCCAGCTGGATCGACCCCCCACGTCTGGCGGCTGTGCTTGCTGCCGTTCGCGCCAACTTCGCACTCTCGCCCACGGCAGAGATCACGCTGGAGGCCAACCCCTCGAGCACTACGGCGGCCCGTGCAGCGGCCTGGCGTAAGGCCGGTTTCAATCGCATCAGTCTGGGTGTGCAGTCGTTCGACGCCGGCGTACTTGGTTTCCTGGGACGCATCCACGACGGCGCACGCGCCGTCGCCGCAGTAGCCGAGGTGCGGCAGGGCGGATTCACGCAAATCAACTGTGACCTGATCTACGCCGTGCCCGGCCTCGACGACGTCCTCTGGCAGACCACTCTTACGCAAATGCTCGATTTGGATCCGGGCCACATCTCCTGCTACGAACTTACAGTCGAACCCGGCACGCCTTTGTATCGGATGGTTGCCACAGGTCGCACCGCGAGCACCGACGCCGAAACCGCCTTGCGGCAACATCGCATCGCGGTCGCCACCCTAGGTGCCGCAGGCTACCCCCAGTACGAGGTGAGCAACTTCGCGCGCCCTGGCCAGGCATGCCTGCACAACCTCGCCTACTGGCGGAACCAGACCTATTTCGCCGCCGGCGCCGGCGCCCACGGTCACGTCGACCCCACAACTGCAGTCAGCCTCGGCTTCGATGTCGACCCGGCCGCAACAGCGGTTCGCTACTGGCACCCGTCCAGCATCCGCGACTTCGTACTCGCATCCGCCGCATCCGGGCACCTGCCGGTCGCAGGCACGGAAACGGTCACGGCCTTGGAGCACCGTGCCGAGGCGATCATGCTGGGCTTGCGGCTCTGTCACGGCGTGGTCGGCGACGGACTCGACCCCGCTGAAGTGGACACCCTGGTCGAAGCCGGACTGTTGCGCCGTACCGGCGGACGCGTTGCCGCCTCGCCACGCGGACAGGAGGTGCTCAACCAGTTGGTAACCCGCCTTGCCATGACCCCGCTGCCTACCGCGTAGGGGGCGCTTAGAGTTCGGTGCGGTTGAACATGCTGTGATCCAGAACCTCACCGTAGGATTCCAGATGCTCAAGGCAATTCGGTACGGCACCCGTCGCCACGTGCCGGCCCATGACGGCACCATCGCTGCCAATGCCGGTCTGGATGAACCGGAAGATGTCCTGCATCTGCACGTCTTGGCCAACGACTCCGGTCACCTCGGTGACACTCATGATCTTGCGGGTTCCGTCACGCATCCTCGCCTGCTGCACGATGATGTTGATGGCGGCTCCAATCTGCTCCCGGATCGCCTTGGATGGCAGGTCGGTACCTGCCATCAACACCATGGTCTCCAGACGGGCAACCACTTCTTTTGCAGAGTTCGCGTGCAGCGTCGTCAACGATCCGTCGTGTCCGGTATTCATGGCCTGCAACATGTCCAGCGCTTCGCCGCCACGGCATTCCCCAACCACGATCCGGTCCGGACGCATTCGCAGCGCGTTGATCACCAGATCCCGGGTGGTCACCCCGCCCTTCCCCTCGACGCTGACCGGCCGCGTCTCCAGCGGAACCACGTGAGTCTGGTTGAGCTGTAACTCGGCCACATCCTCAATCGTCACGATGCGTTCGGTTTCGGAAATGAAGCCACTAAGGATGTTGAGGGTTGTCGTCTTCCCCGACGATCCCCCACCGCTTACCGCAATGTTGAGACGACCGTGAACGCAGGCGCGCACGAAGGCGAGCATGTCCTCGGTCATCGTCCCAAAGCGAACCAGATCCTCACCGCTCAGCGCTTCTCTGTCGAACTTGCGGATGGTGATCGTAGCTCCAGTCAGGGACAGGGGCGGGATGATTATGTGAACCCGCGATCCGTCCTCGAGACGCACGTCCACCATGGGCGACGACTCGTCGACACGACGCCCAACCCGCATGACGATCCGATCAATGACCTGCCTGAGTTGTTGCTCGCTCTCGAAAACGATGGGACTTTTGTGGATCCGCCCCTCCTGCTCCACGTAAACCTTCTTCGCGCTGTTGACCATGATGTCCTTCACCGACGGATCCTTCAACAGGTCGTCGAGGGGGCCGAGGCCCACCATGTCCTGCACGATCGATTCGATGACGCGTGCCCGCATCGTCCGTGAGAGCGCGACGCCCTGCTCACGGGTCACCTCATCGAGGATCGCGTTGATTCGAGGCCTGAGCGCCTCGGCCGACGGGGTCGACGCCTCTTCCTTCAGTTCGGCAACCAAGCGCGCCTGAACACGCTCGCGCACACCCGCATACCCGGGTGTGCCCGAAGGAACTGCGGTTGTAGCTTGCAAGTATCCCACCCGATCCAGCAGACCACGACCACCGGAGCCCGATTGACCGGGACGTGGCAGCGGAAGAACCTCGTCGGACGACAACTCGCCGCCACCATGCACGGTTGCGTCCGGTTGGGTCTCCTCGGGGTCGGTAAGCGGTATCGGGCCTGGGTTCATATCCGGTGACTACAAGTTATGCGAGTCTCACGCCATGTGGGTCACAGGGTGGACACAGTCCTGCCCGAGCCCGTTCCCAACCAGTGGCCCTTTTGACATCGTCACTGCCAACGATAGCCACAATTCCCACATACCGTGGCTTCGGCCATAGGCGTCCCACACTGAGGACAGAACTTTGGCGACGGGGATGGGGTGGCGGCAACCGGTGAGGGTGAGTCCGTCGCCGCAGACGGCGTGGGCGTCAGGGGCGGAGCTGCAGGCGGAGGCGGAGGCTGAACCGCCGGAGGGGAGAGGGGCATCGCGCCGGGGGTTGGGACTGCCATCGGCATCGAAGCCGACGCGGCCCGCCCGCGACGCCGCGACACCACAAGCACGACCACCACGATGGCGATCAACACCGCACCGCCAAGGATCGCCAAAATCAGCCACATTGAACTCGAGTTGGAGACAGGCTGCGCCGCAAACTTGGCCTCCTGGTCATTGGGGAAATTCGCGGTGGCCTTCTTGTCAAATGCTGCGCACCCGACCTGGACCGGGTTGAGTTCCGCACACTCATGGAAGAGTGGCGCAGCCTTCTTGTAGCGCTGCTGGTTGTAGTACCCCATTCCGTCGCGCCACAACTGGTCGATGTGCCCCAACTGATTGACAGCGCTCGAGGCTCTTACGAGGTCGCGGATGTCATTGGAGGTGATGAGGAAGTTCGTCGTGCTGGATGCGCCGAAGGACACGATGCCGATGACCTTCCCTTCGGAGTTGATGGCCGGCCCCCCGGAGTTGCCATGCTCCACTGTGACGTCGGTCTGAAGGATGTTGACGCCGTTGGCAAAGCCGATGTCCGCACTACCTTTCTTGTGGGCGGTGATCGTGCCGGTGGTGATGGTGGGCACCAACAGGTTCGCAATATTCCCACCGGTCATGCCGGTCATGGCAATTCCTGGATAGCCGATGACGGAGATTGAGTCCTGATCCTGAACAGTACTGCTGTCACCCAGCAGCAACACAGGGGTGTTTTCCTGATTGACCTTAAGAACTGCGGCGTCCCGCTCTCCGTTGGGACTCGACTCCTTGAGCTCCGCCGGCAGCGCCTGTGACTCCGCTGTCATGTTCTGCGTCAGGACCACCGAGGTCACCGTGCTCTCGGTCAGATTCGTGCTGAGCAGGTAGGAGGCACGATGGGAATCGATCATCGCCTGGCAATTGCCGGTAGCTTCACAGTCGCCCACATTGGGATCGTGGGCATCCTGTTCCAGGTACAACTCGACCAGATCTTGCTTGACGGACTCAGGAGTTGGCGCAGCCACGTGTGCCGCGGTCACGATGTAGCCGTCGGATGAGATGAAAAACCCCGTACCAAAGAATGAGGTCGTGAAAGGACTACCGTCGGGTTGCCCGTAGGTCTTTCCGGTGCGGTTGTCCTGAACGTAGGCCGTCTCCGTCGTTTCGACCAAGACGATGGCCGGCTTGTCCAAGATACCGGCATTCTTGAGGGCGTCCGGGGACGAACTCGCGGCCGACGCCGGATTTGTACCGAGCAAACTGGCCATTCCCATGACGGCGCTGGCCGCAACGAGAATTCGACTTCGCATCTTGCCTACCTGATCTTCATGGAACGCATCACCAGCGGTTTGGATACATGGCAGGGAGCCTACACCGGCATGCCCACTCGCGCAAGCGGACGGGCAGGTGCAACTCGTACTATCAGGTCAACTCATCCCGTGTGCTCCGGACGGCTTCAATCCCCGCCCGGGTTGGAGGAAATGGCAAATGGCAGTGGTGGAAACAACATTCATCGGTGCATCCGTGGCGACCGAGAACGCGTGGCACAACGCGCAGCAACAGTTCGACGACGCCGCCGAACTTCTGGGCCTAGAGCCTGACCTTCGGGACGTGCTTCGCGAGCCGAAGCGGGAACTGTCCGTCCACTTCCCCGTGAAAATGGACAATGGACACGTGCAGATGTTCCAGGGCTATCGCGTCCAGCACAACCTGGGTCGCGGTCCTGCCAAGGGAGGCATCCGCTACCACCAGGACGTCTCACTCGACGAAGTCCGCGCTCTTGCGATGTGGATGACGTGGAAGTGCGCCATCGCCGACCTGCCTTTCGGCGGCGCCAAGGGTGGGGTGATCGTCGACCCGCACAAGCTCTCTGCAGGTGAGTTGGAGCGCCTGACCCGCCGCTTCGCGAGCGAGATCTCGGTCCTCATCGGCCCCGAGAAGGACATCCCCGCGCCCGACGTCAACACAACGCCGCAGATGATGGCCTGGATCATGGACACCATCTCTATGGCCAAGGGCTACTCGGTCCCGGCCGTCGTCACCGGCAAGCCGCTCTCCGTAGGCGGCAGTGCGGGCCGTAATGCAGCCACCGGCCGTGGCTGCATGATTGTCGGCATGGAAGCCTGCCGCAAGCTCGGCATCGAGCCTTCGCGCGCGACCGTAGCGGTCCAGGGCTTCGGCAACGCCGGCAGCATCGCCGCCGGTCTTATGCAGGGGAAGGGATTCACCATCGTCGCCGTCTCCGACAGCCGCGGCGGCATCCAGAACCGCGCCGGCCTCGACGTGGCGGCCGTTATAGCCCACAAGCAGCGCACCGGTAGCGTAGTGGGCTTCCCCGGCTCCGAGCCGGTCAGCAACATGGCTCTCCTCGAGCTACCGGTCGACGTCCTCATTCCCGCGGCACTGGAAAGCCAGATCACCGCATCCAACGCGGGTGAGATCAAGGCCAAGCTCATTCTTGAGGCGGCCAACGGACCCACCACCCCCGACGCCGACGCCATCCTGGCCAAGCGTGGCATCACCGTCATACCGGATGTCGTCGCCAACGCCGGCGGAGTCACCGTCTCGTACTTCGAGTGGGTACAGGACATCCAATCCTTCTTCTGGGAAGAGGATGAGGTGAACGCCAAGCTCGAGCGTGTGATGGTCAAGGCATTCAACACGACCTGGGACATGGCCAAGAAACACAACGTGCCAGTTAGGCTCGGTGCTTATCTGGTCGCGGTGAGCCGCGTCGCAGACGCGACCCGTGTGCGCGGCATCTACCCGTAACCAACAGTCTTTGGTCGGAGCGGGAGCCGTCCAAACGGCTCCCGCTCCGATAGACTTACGACTTACCGTCGGTGGCCCCCCAAGCACCGGCGGTTTCTCTTTATATGCCTTATATGCCGGTGAGCTTTCCTGTCCTGACTTCCGCAGCTTTCGTGAAAAAGTGGACTTTTAGCCTGACTTCCGCAGATTTCGTGAAAAAGGGCGATTTCAGTCACCTTTTGAGTTCAAGACGCCGGAGATTTAGTCACCTAATCTAGTCTCTGCTGGATGTTCGTCGAGCAGTCGTCATACCGCGAGACCATCCGGATTCGGGTCATGGAGCAGGTCCTGGTCGGCGGCAGGTGGAAGAAGCGCCTGGTGCAACATGTCGGCACAGCCCACGAC
>JACWAJ010000031.1 GCA_014874355.1 bacterium
CCGGCCGCCGAGGTCAAGGAGGCGCACGAGGATCGCACCACGCGTACTTGCAGTACTCGTGGGAGAACCGGAGAAGCCGACGCCGAGATCGGTGAGTCGGAGTGGAGGCAGCAGTGGTGCATTACTGAGACAGGCTGCTAGCAGGGTGTCTCAGCCGATAAGTTCGCGCAGATCCTGCAGTTGCACTGCGATCCAGCGATTGATGTCGTTGGAGCGAACTGTTTCACGAATTAGTTCGGCGCGATGGTGGCGCTGCGTCTGATCCATGGTCAGACCGAGATACAGCGCCTCGGCCGTTTCATCGACATCGAATGGATTCACGGTCAAGGCGTACTCGCCCAGCTCCTCGTGCGAACCGGCGTTCTCGCTGAGAACTAGAACCCCGTCACGCTGGTTGCAGAGCAGGCCCTCCTTGGCCACCAGGTTCATGCCGTCATAGATGGGGTTTACCAGCAGAACGTCGAAGTTCTTGTATCCCGCCACGGCCTTGTACATGTTGTCGTCGATCTCAATTCGGATCGGCATCCATCCTGAGTGACTGAAGCGGCGGTTGATACGTGCGGCAACGCCGAGCACGCTGCCCAGGTAGGCCCGGTAGTCGTCAATGCGCTGCCGCGACTCCTGCAAGAAGGCCCAGAACTGGACCTTCTCGTGGAGTTCCAGGTGCATTTCCAGTAGCCGCTCGTAGGCCAGAAAACCACGCACGATGTTCTTGGACAGATCGGTCCGGTCGATGCGAAGGATGAGTTGCTCGGGACGCCATTGCGCCAAGCTGGCCTCCTCCTCCTTCACGCTAGGCTGCTCCGCCAGGGCGGCAAGCATTTCGGGGTCGATGCTGATCGGGTAATTGCGCACCCACACCGTCCGACCGTGGTAGAAAACCGTCCGCTCGCGGTAGTCCACCGCCAAACCCAGGTTCTCCTCACAAGTCATCAAGAAGTTGCGGACATCGCGGCGGGTCTGGAAGCCGATGATGTCGTTACCCAAGATGCCATGCACCACGGCATCTCGAATCGGCTTGGGAAGAATCGTCCAGTACTGCGGTGTCGGCCACGGTATGTGCACGAAGTGCTGCAGCTTGGCCTCGGGGATCAGATCGCGGACCATGGCCGGCAAGCAGTAGAGCTGGTAATCCTGGGTCATTACCAGCGGAGGCTTGTCGCTCCGCGCGGCCACCGCAACCACCTTCTCCGCAAACAGGCGGTTGACGCGTTCATAGCCTTCGCGCCAGGCATGTTGGATTCTGCTGTCGACGACCGGCTCGCGAGACAGATCCCACAGGTAGTGCTGGATGAACCACAGCAACGGGTTACTGATGACGTTGTAGTAGGGGTCGTAGGCCTCCCGAGGAATATCAACGTAGGCAACATGGTACGTGGTGCCGTCATCGGTCGTCACCTCGACGACATCTCCCGGTGTACTGCCCCTCTGGGCCAGTTCACGATCCTGGTCGTTGCGGGCTGCCGCCACCCATGTGGCCGACGTGCCAGCCGCCAGCGCGGTCATTGCGGTCACGAGTCCCCCCTGACCCTTGGTCAGGCGCTCAGGAACTCCTCGATAGGGGTCAGCCGGTTTCAACGACAGCGGTGGCCGGTTGGAGACCACTATCGGCTGAAAGTGGCGTAGCAAACGTCGCGTATACGACTCTATTCCGGGCACGTTCGCATGGTATCCCGCCCGGAGCGCTCGCGTCGAGATTCCTTATCCCAGCAACACGTCGTAGATGAAGCGATCCTCACGCGTCGTGCCCTGGTCGACGTGGATGTGCTTGACCTCGGTGTACTCCTTGAGCCCATACGTCCCGAGTTCACGACCCAAACCGCTCTGGCGATAGCCTCCGAACGGGGCCAGCGCATTTAGCAGATGCCAGTCGTTGACCCACACCGTGCCGGTACGTAGCTGCTTGGCCATTTCGATCCCGGCCAGCGTGTTGCGGGTCCATACCCCACCGGCCAGCCCGTAGATCGAACGGTTGGCACGAGCGATCACATCGGCGACATCGTTCCAGCGCTGCACGGCCAGCACCGGCCCGAACACCTCCTCGCGAGCCACATGCATGTCCTCGGTGATGCCGGTGAGGATGGTGGGCTCGACGTAGAAACCCCTGTCACCCACATTGGAGGGACGTCCACCGCCACATTCCAGCGTTGCCCCCACTTTCACCGCGCCTTCGATGGCCGCAAGGATCGCTTCGTACTGGCGCCGATTGATGACCGGACCCAGCTGTGACTCGTAGTCGGTGGCAGGACCGACCTGAAGCGAGCGGGCGCGGTCGATGAGCCGGGACACGAACTCGTCGTAGATATCGTCATGAACAAACAGCCTGGTCCCAGATTCGCACATCTGCCCCTGGTGGAAGAATGTGCCAAAGAGCGTGCCATCGACCGCGATATCGAGGTCGGCGTCGGCGCATACGATGTTGGCCGACTTGCCACCCAACTCCAGCGTGACCTTCTTGATCGAAGGCGCGGTCGCCGCCAGCAATCCCCGGCCTACCGCGGTGGAGCCGGTGAAGGCAAGCTTGTCGACCTGCTGGTTGATCGCCAGTTCATTGCCGATCACCTCACCCGGTCCGGTGACGATGTTGAGAACCCCCCTGGGCAGCAGACCGGTTTCGTCGATGGCCTGGGCCAGTGCCAGCACCGTCAACGGGGTGAACACCGACGGCTTGAGCACGATGGAGTTTCCCATCGCCAGAGCCGGTGCGATCTTCCACATGGCCAGCAGCAGCGGGAAGTTCCAGGCCACGATCCCACCACATACTCCGATCGACTCGCGCTGAACGAAATTCCACGACACGTGGGGAATGTCCACCCAGGGCAGTGGTTCGTACCAGGGAACCTGCAACGCCAGTTCGGCCAGAACCCGGAAGTGTTCGAGTGCCAGCGGTACGTCGACGATGGAGGTTTTGCGGATGGTGGAGCCCGCCGACATCGATTCCAGCATCGGCCATTCGCCGCTCTGTGCCTCGAGGTGGCGGACTATCTCGAAGATGATCTCGCTACGTTCCAGTTGAGACTTGAGCCTCCAGTCGCCGGCGTCAAAACTCCGCCGCGCCGCAGCGATTGCCAGCTGCGCATCCTCACGCCCACCCTGAGGGACGATGGCACAGACCTCTTCATTGGAGGGGTTGATCACCTCATGGGTCTGCCCGCTGACGGCGTCGACCCACTCGGAGTCGATGTACTGCCGGTAGGTTGTTGCAGTCAATTGCGACGCTTCGAGTATGGGGGCCACGGTGCTCCTCCAAGGTGAACGCTGGGCCTCGATTATGGAACGGAACCCGGGAGGCGCCACAACTCGCTTGAATGTCAAGATCATCCAAGATTTGCGCTGCACGGCGCGGCGATTGGAGGCATGACTGCGATGACGATGACGTTGGACCGCTTTGGCGCGCGCATGGCACTGCAGCCGGGAATCGACCACTTCAGTCTGGCGCGTCTTGCCGGCAGCGGCATCGGCAACATCTCGCGCTTGCCGATGACGGTCAAGATCCTTCTCGAAAACCTGCTGCGCCACGACAGCGAGAGCTGGGTCGAACCGGGTGACGTCGAGGCACTGGCACGCTGGGACGGCATCCCCGTCAGTAGCGACCGGGAACGCGCCTTCATGCCATCTCGGGTGCTGCTTCAGGACTTCACCGGCGTCCCTTCCGTCATCGACCTCGCCGCCATGCGCTCGGCGATGGCCCGCGCCGGCCAAGATCCCGCCAATATCGATCCGCTCGTCCCTGTCGACCTGGTCATCGACCACTCCGTCCAGGTCGACGCTTTCGGATCGGCTCAGGCGTACGAGCACAACATCGAACGCGAGTACGAGCGCAACCGCGAACGCTACGTGCTGTTGCGCTGGGCACAACGGGCTTTTCACGGTTTTCGAGTCGTCCCGCCCGGAATGGGCATCGTCCATCAGGTCAACCTCGAATACCTGGCCGGTGTAGTAAATGTTCGTGACATAAACGGCAATAACGTGGCGGTGCCCGACACCCTGGTGGGTACCGACTCGCACACCACCATGGTCAACGGCATCGGCGTACTGGGCTGGGGGGTGGGCGGTATCGAAGCCGAGGCCGTGATGCTGGGCCAGCCACTCTTCCTGCTCACCCCGGTTGTCGTCGGCGTCAGGTTCGTCAATGCCCCACCCAGAGGAATCACCGCAACCGACCTGGTGTTGACGCTTACCGCGATGTTACGAGCTCACGGCGTGGTCAACAAGTTCGTCGAATTCTGTGGTCCCGGCTTGTCTTCTATAACCGCAGCCGACCGGGCCACCCTGTCGAACATGTCACCGGAATACGGCGCAACGGCAGCTCTGTTCCCCGTCGACGACCAGACCCTTGCCTACCTGCGCGAAAGCGGACGCGACGCCGAGCATGTGGCTCTCGTGGAGCGCTACGCCAAAGAGCAGGGACTATTCCGCACCGACGAATCCGCCACTCCCGTCTTCAGCGAACTGCTAGAACTGGATCTCGCCACGTTGGAGCCCAGTCTGGCGGGTCCGCGCCGGCCCCAGGATCGCGTCCCTCTCAGCCAGGTCTGGGATTCGTTCACGTCGGCGTTTTCGCCCAAGATGGCATCAACTGAAGGCGATCTGCCACGCCTCGTCAACGAAGGCGGCAACCCCGAAGGCGTTCTCGGCAATCCCAATACCGAACCGCTTGCCCGTCCCAACGGAGGTTCGCATGCCGATGAACTCCGCGACGGCTCAGTGGTAATCGCAGCAGTAACCTCATGCACCAACACCAGCAACCCCAGTGTCATGCTCGGTGCCGGCCTCCTGGCACGCAACGCCGTCGCGCGCGGTCTCAAGGTTCCCGATTACGTCAAGACCAGCCTGGCACCGGGATCGCGCGTCGTCACCGCGTATCTCGACCGTGCCGGTCTCAGTTCCTCGCTGGACGCACTGGGCTTCAATGTCGTCGGCTACGGCTGCACGACATGCATCGGCAACAGTGGCCCGCTACCCGAACCGGTGGCCCAGCGCATCGACAAGGACGACCTGGCGGTCGTCGCCGTCCTCTCCGGCAATCGCAACTTCGAAGGCCGCATCCACCCCCAGGTCAAGGCATCCTATCTGGCATCGCCACCACTGGTGGTGGCCTACGCATTGGCCGGGGACATTCGCAAAGACCTGACCACAGAACCGTTGGGAAAGGCTACAGACGGCACCCCCGTCTACCTCAGTGACATCTGGCCAAGCGATGAAGACCTCCGTGCGGCGATGCGCCAGGCGCTCGGCAACGACCTCTTCACCAACGAGTACGCGCGCATCTTCGACGGCGACGAGCACTGGCAGAAGCTGCCCACACCCGAAGGCGAAATGTTCTTGTGGGATCACGATTCGACGTACCTTCAAGAGCCACCGTTCTTTGCGGCAAACGTCGAGTCCGCGGCCACGGCACCGGCCGATATCGTCAACGCTCGCGTACTGGCACTGCTCGGCGACTCCATCACCACCGACCACATTTCTCCAGCAGGCAGCATTTCGCCATCGTCACCGGCCGCTGCGTATCTGCGAGAACACTCCGTCGAACTGCGCGACTTCAACACCTACGGCGCCCGTCGCGGCAATCACGAGGTGATGATGCGCGGCACATTCGCCAATATCAGGCTGCACAATGCACTTGCCGGTGGCAAAGAGGGCGGCTTCACCAAGGACTTCGCCAGTGGAGAGGTGCTGTCCATCTACGACGCCGCCATGCGCTACCGCGAGCGCGGAACTCCGCTCATCGTCATCGCCGGCAAGGAGTACGGCTCCGGTTCGTCGCGTGACTGGGCTGCCAAAGGCACGCTGCTGCTCGGCATTCGCGCGGTTATCGCAGAGACTTTCGAGCGCATTCACCGCAGCAACCTCATCGGCATGGGCGTACTGCCGCTGCAATTCAAAGCAGGGGAAAGCGCCGCGTCACTGGGGCTGCGCGGCGACGAGAGCTACTCCATCGACGGCATCGCCGATTCGGGTCCGGGCGCAACGCTGACCGTTCATGCGCGCACCGGCAACGCTCCAGAGAAGCGGTTCGATGTCCTGTGCCGCCTCGACTCTGAGACCGAGGTGCGCTATTTCCACAACGGTGGCGTGCTGCCGCTGGTGCTACGCCAAATGATGAGTTCCTGACGACAGACGCTTGTCGTCCGCCAACGAGATGCTGCATCCAGACGGCTGGCGCTTCTGAGCCCAGCGCACCAACAGAGGTGACCCGCATGCAACCGGCACCGCGCCGCTGGCAGTTGACCGATTCGAAGCCCTTGCCCGGCCACCCTCCCGTGCTCGGCGGCATTCTGGCCAGCCGGGGACTCGATGCCGCAGCCGCGGCGCAACTGCTCGACCGCAACGCCGACTATCACGACCCCGGCCTTCTCAAGGGCATGGGCCAGGCGGTTGCAGCGCTCGGCGCAGCCATGGGCCAGCGGCGACGCATCGCGGTCTACGGCGACTATGACGCCGACGGCGTCAGCGCCTGCGCCCTGCTCACCCGCAGCCTGCGTGCCGCCGGAGCCGATGTCGTTCCCTACATCCCCAACCGGGTGGGCGAAGGGTATGGCCTCCACGCCGCCGCCCTCGAAGAACTCGCCGCGCAAGGCGTCGACTGCGTCGTCACCGTCGACTGTGGCACCAGCTCGGTGGCCGTCGCCGCCGGCCGGCCACCCGGCATGACCCTCATCGTGACCGATCACCACCTGCCGCTTCAGCCCGACAGCGCCCCACCGGCACTGGCTCCCGCCGACGCGCTCGTCAATCCCAGACAGCCTGGATGCGACTATCCCTGCCCCGGACTGGCGGGTGCCGGAGTGGCATGGAAGTTAGTGCAAGCGCTGGAAGCGGAGAGGCTGCTTCCGGCCGGATCGGCGGAGCGCGCACTTGGGTTGGCCGCACTCGGCACCGTCGCCGACATGATGCCGCTGCAGGGCGAAAACCGCCGCATCGTCACCGAGGGGCTGTCACGTCTCGGCGAGTTGCCCGGGATCGCCGCACTCTGCGCGATTGCAGGACTGCCGCAACGGCTGCGCGCCTCCGACATCGGCTTTGGCATAGCCCCGCGCATCAACGCCGCCGGCCGCATGGAGGATGCCCGCCTCGCGCTCGACCTCTGCCTCACCGACGACCCCACCGCAGCACGCCTCCTGGCAGAGCAACTCAACACCCAGAACGCTAGTCGCCGGGCAGCCGTGGCTCAGGCACACGCCCAGGCACAGGCACGCGTCGAGTCCCTGCCCGAGGATCTGCCCGCCATCATCCTGGCCAGCCCGGACTGGCCGGCGGGCATTGTCGGACTGGTCGCCGGACGTTTAGCCGAGAAGTACGCAAGGCCCACCTTCATCGCCTGTCTCGATGGCGACGAGGCCACGGGCTCCGCACGGTCGGCATGTGGCGTTCACGTGCTCCAAGCGCTCGAGGGTGCCGCCGACACCCTGCTCCGCTACGGCGGCCACGCCGCCGCCGCCGGGTTCGGCCTCAAGGCGAACCGTTTCCAGGAATTCGTGGCAAAACTGAGCGCCTCGGTTGCCGGCCAACTCGACGGCCACCCACGGGAACGCGTCTTTCACATCGACGCCGAGATCGTCGCCAGGGACGCCACACCCGAACTCGCGGAAGTCCTCGATCAACTCGAGCCCTGTGGGCAGGGCAATCCTCAGCCGGCTCTCATGCTGCGCGACGCCACAGTCCTCAAGACCAAGACATTTGGTGCGGACCGGCAGCACATCGGCATCACCGCCGGCGACGGCAGTGGGCAGGTCGAGGCCATCGCCTTCCACAAACCGGGGATCTCCGAACATCTGCCACGCGGTCGCCGCATAGACCTCTGCTTCGCGCTCGAACGCGACGACTGGCAGGGCCGGGAACGGGTGCGGCTGAGACTGCACGACATCCGACCGGCTACTTTGACACCCACATCAGGCGGTGTTAGCGTGGTTCCCATTGCGAAATAATTCAGTCTGGGGTTGGGATTCGGAGGGCCCGGTGTCGGATCCAATTGGCATTCCCCGTTTGGTTGTAACCGGCGCCGGTTCCGGATCTGGCAAGACGACGGTGACCCTGGGTTTGGCCAGCGCTTTGCGTCAGCGCGGCCGGGTTGTCCAAACCTTCAAGGCGGGGTCCGACTTCATCGACTCGGCGTACCTGGCACACGCCAGCCGGCGGGCATGTCGAACGCTGGATTCATGGGTTCTCAGCCAAGAAGGGGTGCGCAGGTCTTTTGCACAGGGCACCCGTGACGCCGACTGTGCCCTGATCGAAGGTGTCGGCGGGCTCTTCGACAGCCACGGCTCGGTCACCGGACCACTTGAAGGCCAAACCCGGTTCCCGGGAAGCTGCGCCGAGGTCGCCGCACTCATCGAGGCGCCGATCCTACTGGTGCTCGACCTCACCGTCATGGGCGAAACCGCGGCTGCAGTGGCGCTGGGTATCCGCAAACTCGATCCCCACCTCAACATCATCGGGGTCATCCTCAACAACAGCACCAACTCCCAGCGACGCCAAGCCGTCGAGGATGCGATCTGGGAACTGGCCACCCTGCCCGTCCTCGGCACGCTGCCCCACAGCGAGTCGCTCCACCTCCCCACAACCCATCACCAGTTCCAACCCTTGGTACAGAACGCAGACCTCGACTTAGCCCTCGAACAGTTGGGCCGCAGTCTTGCCAAGGACTGCAACCTGGCCCTGATCGAGCGTCTCATGGCAACTGCACCGCCGTTCACGCCCCCGGCCGCTACCGTTCTTGCCACATCCGAACGTCCCGTCCGCATTGGCGTGGCCTTTGACGACGCGTTCTGCTTCTACTACCCCGAGAACATCGAGTACCTGGAGGCCGCCGGTGCCGAAATCGTGCCGATTTCGCCCCTGGAAGATCACGCTCTACCGCGAGATCTCGATGCCATCTATCTCGGCGGCGGAATCATGGAGGCCCACATCCCCCGCCTCGCGCATAACCACGGGTTCACGGAGTCACTGAGGCGGCAGCACCAGTACGGTGTGCCCATCTATGCCGAATGTGGTGGAGCGCTCTACATTGCACGTTCCCTGGAAACCCACGACGGGGCCCTGCACAACATGGTGGGTATCGTGGACGTGGATCTCAAGCTCCAGGGCAAGCGCGGACGGAATCGCTACTACGAAGTGCGTCTCGGCCAGGACTCGATTCTGGGACCGGCGGGAACCCGGTTTCGCGGCCACGAGTTTCACGTGACGGAGCACCCGGGTGGTCGCGGATCGCGCGAACACGCCTATTCGGTCCACGACTGCGACGGCGAGCCGCTCGGCTGCGAGGGGTGGACCGGTCCCAACCTACTGGCATCGCTCGTACACCTCCACTTCGGGCAAGACGCGAGGATCGCGCATCGTTTCGTGGACACCGCCCTGGCCTACGCCGCACAGCGACACTCGTGAGGAGCTAACG
>JACWAJ010000032.1 GCA_014874355.1 bacterium
CCCCGTGGTGGTGCATGCATGGCGGGAGATCTACGTATATGCATCGGCGAGTTGGGATGACGGTCAGGGCGTGCAGACGTGGTGCCTGGGCCAGGGTGAGAACCACATTCTGGGTGCGGGTGCGGGCGGCCCCAACTCCTGCCCGGCGGCGTGGACGGCGCATTTGGATGAGATCCCCTTCCCGGCCCCACCTTCGAGCGGGCTGGATGTGCATCAGGTTGTCCCGGTGCCCTACACACCATGACGAGAGCCGGGATGAATGTTGCGCGAGCCGGATCCCGCGGCCAGGCCACGGTCGAATTTGCGCTGGTTGCGGTCCTCTTCTTCGGGCTGTTCTTCCCCATCGTCGATTCCGGCTTGTGGGCCATCGAATCGGATGCGGCGGTGGGAGCTGCGGGGCGAGGCACTGTGATCGCGCTCGGTGCGGCGCATGATCGCGGTTCGCTGCAAACCGCCGAGCGGCTGGTGTTTCCGGCGGTGTCCGGCCCCTTGCATGCGGCAATGATGGGCACTGCGGTCGAGGACTGGTTTGAGGTGAACAGTCAGGCGCGATGGACCGGCTTTGTGGGTTGCCCCAAGCCCGCTGACGTCGCCGACCGTGAAGGAGTGGGACACGTCATCGTCTGCGCTTTGAATGACGGCGTTGACCACGTGACCGTCTCCGTCGCCGGCTATGCGCGGAGTTTCGTGCCGCCGGTGTTCGGTCTGGCGCGTAGCCGTGCCTGGGGATTGCCGGTAGGGGAAACGGCCACCGTGCCCATCGGGACCTTCCCGGGATGAGCCGCCGTCGTGAACGCGCTCAGGCCGTCATCGAGACGGCGTTGGTGATACCGATCATGCTGATTCTGACCTTCGGGTTCATCGGTCTGATGATCGAGGTCAAGGCGACGTCCGAGTATCGTCTGGCCCTGAACATGGCGGCAGAAGCCTCTTTGCGGGCGCCACGCGGCGACATGGCGCAGAGCCGGCAACTGGCGGCGTTCGCCTTCGACCACACGCTCAATCCCTACGGCAGCGAAAGCAACATGCTGCATGTGGTGGACCCGGTGAACTGCTCCGGTGACTACTACGCCGGTATCGAGAGCAGTCAACCTGTCACCTGCACGGCGAACGTCCAGCTCGATTTCAGCCGGAGCGTCATCGGTTTTGTCTGGCAGAGCAGTGTCACCATGCACGCGACCGGGATCGCGAGGCCGTCAGAGCACCGGCGTTGCGTTCAGTACCTGTCGGGAGATGGTCCGACATGTTGAGGCGCGATCGGCAGAGTGGACAGGTTCTGATCGCCTTTGCGATTTCGTTTGCGTTGCTGCTGTTCGGACTGTTCTCAGTGGTGGGCGACTTGTCGGAGATGTATGCGTCGCAGGTAACCGCTCAGCAGGCTGCGGTTGCGGCAGCGATATCAGGTGCGGCCCAGGTCGACGTCTACAGCGGCATGGTGCGTAAGCAGGTGGTGCTGGCCCCCAATTTCGCGAGCGCCTGTAAGGCGGTGGGAGATAGCTTTACCAAGCAGTCCGGCTCCACTCAATGTGACGAGGCGGACGTAAACGGTGTGCAGGCCACGGTGACCATCGCGGTACCGGCTGCCATCGTCATTCCTGGTTTTGGGCCGGTCTTTCATGTAAAGGCGACCTATCGGGCGGCGTCGGTTCCCGGGGGGACGGCACCGGCACCCGGGTACGCAAATGCGACGGGTGACCGAGGCGTCACAGGGACGGAACTGGCATCAATGCGTTTTGCGCTGGAGGGAGGTTGATTTGACACGACGAGCGACGGTAATCGGGGTGGTGGCTGTGGCCTTGGTGGCGGTTATGGGCCTGATCTTCATGGAGATCCAGTCCAGCGCATCGGCCACGGTTTCGGGATGGGTGGTCACGCGTGACGTGTCCGCCGGCACGGTCCTTGGTGCCGGGGACGTGTCCAGGGTCACGCTGCGCCCCTCGCAGGATCGGTTCACCATCACCAACGACAATCCCACCGGGAAGCGGACATCACATCTTCTGACCGCACAAACGCTCCTGGCTCCAGACGACTTCACGACTGGTGATCGCGTCCAGGTGACCGTTACTGTCAGTGGCGGGGCTGTGCCGGCAGGGGCGAAAGTCGATCTCTTCGCCACCGTCGGCGGCTCCACATTCCTTGTTGGCCGTCATATTCCGGTGGCCGGTGTGTCGGGCAATTCGGTGACCCTCCTGGTGCCGCTTGACCAGGAGCCTCTGTGGGTCACGGTGGCGGCGAACAATAAAGCCTTGACGGCAGTGGTCGCTGTCGGCGACGTCTCCCCAACATCAGGTGGTTTGACACTGGACCAAGCGCTGGCACAACTTGGCGGCAGTCAGCCTGCGGTGCCGGCCTCGAGCGGATCTGTATCACCGAGCCCGGGGGTATCGCCATGATCGACCAGTCGCCGGCCGGGCTCCTCCCCGAGGCGGTGGATGGTGCCACCGAGCCACTGCGACATGAGCCGTTGCTGGTCGGTGTGCTTGGCGTGCGTGGCGGGAGCACGTCCACGCATTGGGCCACCTGTCTGGCCTGGACCATCGCCGAGCAGGCGAGGGTGATGCTCGTCGACTACGACATGGAGGGCGGGACGATCGCCGACCTGCTCGGCATTGCCGCAGAGAGCAAGAGCATCGGCAACATCATGGGGGCGGCGGTCGGCACGGCGGCGCTGGAAGCGCAAGCGGTCCGCCTGGAGAAGCGACCGAGCCTGCGCGTGGTTCCCGGTCTCTGGTCGGCCTACGGGGCGGAAGTTGCGTATGACCTGCCTCTCCTACGCCAGCCGCTTCTCGGCCTGCCGGAGGATGTGGTCGTCGTCGATCTGGGCCACCCGGTTTCCCACGCCGGCATCCGTGAGCCCAAGCGCATTGCGGAAACGATTTGCCAGGTGTTCTCCCGAGTGTTCGTCGTGATGCGCGACACCCCCGAATTGGCGTCGCGGGCCATCAATGTGCTCGAGCTGGCGGAATTCCCCTTTGCTGAGATTGTGGTCTGCACAGAGCGGCACCGGTCGCTGACCAAAGAGATCCACCAGCGGATTTGTGGCCGTCTCGGCCAGTTCCGTTCGATTGCCAGCGGTTGGGACTGGGACGAGAAACGGGCGAGCCGGATGGGGGACAACACCATCCCCTTCTCGCTGAAAGGGGTGCCCGAACAATTGGGTTTGATTGGGGTGCGGCGATGATTGACGGCAACGGTGCGGTCCCGGTGACGGCGTGGCGGCGGCTTGAAGGCGAGGCGGCGGAGACCGCCGGGGCACTGGCGCGGCTGGTACGCCAGCGCTGGGGCAAGAACCCCGGCGTGCGCGAGGAAGAGAACCTGGAAGATGACGTGCGCGCAGTCATCAACGAAGCACTGGCCAGGCCGCATGCGAGCGGGGTGCAGGCCCCGGTACTCGCTCAACTGCGGGAGGACGACCACTACCGCGAAGACGTGATGCGCAACACCATGATTACGGCCTCACTGGTGTATCCCCTGTCGTATCTGGTCTACGGCAGTGACTTCGAAGACGTCTTGATGCTTCGCCATGACCGCTGGCTCGGCATCCGAGGCGATCGGGAGGTCGAGATTCACGGCGGCTTTGCGAGCGAGGAAGAGGCTGCCATCACCCTGAACAAAATCCTGGGCCTCAACGGGTTCACGGGGGATCGCGGAGGCGTGAGTGAAGTCAGCCCCGCCGCTGAGGGCAATGTCGGGCGGGTGATGCGTCTCAGCGTGGCACGCAAACCTGCCATTTCGGGCCAGGAGGGGTATCGAGCGGCCATCCGCATACCGCATATGAGCCGCTTTACATCCCTCGACGACTATGTGCGCGAGGGCACGTTTCCCGTGGGCGCCGTGAAGTTCTTGCGAAGCGCCATCCGGGGAGGTTGCAACATTCTCGTTGCGGGTGGAACCTCCACAGGGAAGACCACGTTGCTGCGTGTCATGTGCGGAGAAGCGCCCCATAACTCGCGCTTTGTGGTGATCGAAGACGGAGCAGAACTGCATCTGGACATGCGCCGTTCCGACGGCACGCCGTTTGCCCGCTATGTGACCTCGTTCACCACGATTCCTTCAGTTGTGGCCGGTGGTGAGCAGCAGTTGGCTTTCTCGGACCTCGTCAAGCTGGCCCTGCGCTATGCCCCCACGCGCGTGATCCTTGGTGAATCACGCGGTGCGGAGATGGCAGAGGTTTGCAAGGCCCTGCAAACCGGTCATGACGGTTCTATGAGCACTATCCATGCTGAGAGCGCTGAACGTGCGCTGCAGCAGGCGGCAAGTTACGTCGGTGAGAATCCCAACTTCCGGGGCAACCCTGAAGGCGCCATGGCCGCGGTCTGCCGGGCATTTCATCTTGTTGTGCACCTGGACAAGCTCGGCGGCAAGCGCCGCATGAGCGGGATCGTGGCGGTGCTGGATGGCCTCAATCAGTGGTCTTCCGTGTACGAAACGACGCCCTCTGGTGGCTGGAAACGTTCCCAGGCCGGAATCGAGAATTTCCCGCGTATGGCTGCACGCGTGCGCGAGTACCTGCAAGATGGCGAGATCCCGGCGATATGAGCGGGGCAGGTGTGACGCCGGCGTTGTTCGTTGGGGAGATCCTGGCGGCACTCGCGCTGGTTGGCGTTCTTGGGGTCTTGGGGTTGGGGGTTCGCCGGCGGCCGGGCCGTGCTTCCGGGCAAGACCGCTGGCGCCGTTTCCTCAACCGTGAGGGAGAATTCGCCGGAGCCTTGGGATGGCAAACCAATCGATGGCTTGCGGTTCGGGGCGTGGTGACTCTCGCGGGGTTTGGTTACGGCGTGTGGACGGGAGTTCCGCTGCTCATGGTGGCCGGCTTATTGGGTGGGGGAGCCGGCGTGCGCTGGTTGCTGGCCGGACGTGCCGCCACCAACCGGCTGAAGATGGAACGGGAATTCCTGGACACACTCACCACTCTGGGCGGATACCTGCAACACATGCCGCTCAATGTGGCGCTACGCGAGGTGGGCCGCAATCCAGGCGAATACCTGGAGGATGTGCTGCGCCCGCTGGACAGCGATATGCCGATCGACGACCGGATCGAGGAGGTTGCGCGGCGCTCACATTCGGCTTTGATCGAAAGCACCTGCATCAGCCTGCTCGCCGCACGTGCTCGCGATCCGGAAACCTTCCGCCGGGCCATCGAAGAGGACATCGTCCCCACCGGTCGCGGTCAGCTGGCGCTGGCCGAAGAGGGGGTGAACGCCTTGACCCAGCAGCGTTCCGTGGCAATCGTCATGGTCATCTTGATGGTCGTCATGTTTGTGGCGATCACTTCGCAAGCGCTGTATGCCGAGTACTACCGGTCGCTCGGCGGCCAGCTCCTGCTGATTGCCGTAATCCTCCTCTTTGGCATCCTGGTCTGGCTGCTCGGCAAGATTGTGAGTACGCCTCGCCGGGCCCGCTGGGACATCGGGGTTGCGCGGCGTGTGCTCAGGGATCTGGGAGGTGTTTGACCTGATCTTCTGGCCTGTGCTTGGCGGTGCCGCGATCATCGCTGCCTGGGCTGTACTTGTGGGATTGCGGGTGTTCACCCCGCCCGAAATCATTGCTCTGCACCGTTCACTGGCGTTGCGCGGCTACCGGACCTCCGGGTCCAGGGTCGATCGCTTAGGGGAACGCTGGCCTGTCCTGCGCAGGCTTGCCGATAACGCGAATGTGTCCCGGCTTTTGCATGTGGCCAATCGGGACGATGGCGTTCGCACCTTTCTGGGCAAGATGCTGGCCAAAGGCTTGGCGGCTGCGTCCATCGGTTTTATGCTCGACGGAGCAACCGTAGCTCGAGGTGGCGGCTGGGCTTTCCCTCCATACCTGGTACTGGTCTTTGCGGGAGCACTCATGCTGCTCGACTACGCCAGGTTGAAGGCGGCCGCCGACCGGCGTCGTGAGGATGCGGAACTGGTGCTGGCAGAGTTGTTTCAGCCGCTTGCCATCGTGACGCACAACAAGGGCGTGGCCGTGGACACGGCGGTTCGCCTGCTTTCACAGGCATTCGAATCGGATGCCGTGAGTTCCCTGCTGCAGGGTGAGCGGTACCGTGCCCTGGTCCACGACCCCTCCCGGTTCACCCCCGACCTCTACCGCCAGATTGCTCGCGAATACCGCCTGCCATCGATGCGTTCGCTAGGGGACGGGGTCTACTCGGTGATTGCCAACGGACAGCCGGCGGGGGATGTGTACCGCGCGATATCTAGGACGGCGTTTGCCAACCGGCTTACCGATGCGCGCCAGTCCATGGCCAGCGCCAAGACCAAGGTGACCATCCCGGTGGCCGGGATGCTGGTCCCGCTGCTGGTGCTGCTGGGCGTTCCGGCGGTGTCGGAACTGACCCGTGCTCTGGGCGGAGGCTGACCGCCTTGTTGCGACTGGTGCGGCGCACCGGGCCCACGGTTGTGGTGATGGCGGCGCTGGTTGTCTCCGCGGGGTTCACTCTGGGATGGCCCAATGCCACACTCGCGTTTCGCTGGATAGGTGATGGCTACCCGACCATGGCGTCAGGCCTGGCGTTCGTCAGTTTGCTGATCTGGGTGTTGCTGGCGGTTGCGGCCCTTTTCACCGTGGGCTGGACCGCGAAGGTCGGGTTGAAGGGGCAGTCCCTCCACCGGCGCCGGCGTGGCATGATCATCCTGGCGTTGGGACTGCTGATCCTGGGGATGGGCATTGCTCGCAGCGCCGGAACCAACTATCAGATGTGTTGTGGATCGCGAGAGGAGGCAGAGCAGCTTGTCCGGTGACGCCAGCGGCTACGCGTTTGTGATCCTGCTGCGGGACGAAACCCAGGCGCAGGCTGTGGCCGCCACCCTGAAGCGCTTCCAGGGTACGGACAACACGGTTCCCGTGGCATTTCTGATTCCGCCGGTGCGGGGGGTGGATTTCTTCACCGATCCGGACGACATCGTCGATCGGTGGTGGGGCGAGGCTGTGAGCGGGGCTCCGAAGTTGATCTATGTCGCCGAGCACGAGCCGGGGATGGAAGCGCAGATAAAAGACGATCTAGTGGATTACTGCGTAGGCATCCGTGACGCCGGCACCGGGGTGCTGTACCCGTCCACTGCTCGCGTTGTGATGGCCAAATCACCGGTACAGCTGGCCAAGTTCATCCATGTCGAGTATTTGTGTGCGGGCCTCTTTGGCGGCAGCAAACCGGTGGATTTTGGCGAGGCGAGGGGCACCACCCCTCCCGAGGCGAAGGCTCTGCGGACACCGTCGACGCGAGCCGGCTACCGTCCGGCTTCGCTCTTCAGCCTCGATCCCGATGACGGTGACGGGAGGTTTCTGGGTTCGGTGCCCAACTCCGACGCCGCTGACGCCTCGACGCCCCACCCCTTTGAACTACTGGCTGAGCGTTTGCCCCTCAGCACTCCCGCCGCCGTTGTGCCGGTTGGTGGAGAGGGGAAAAACCGGCGCCGGCCGGTCACTCGCGCGGACATGATCGGCTCTGTCACTCCGGGAAGGACGCGGCCGAGAAAGCCTCGCGCCGGGGTTCGGGTGACGGATGCGATCAAACGGGTTCTCGGTTCCAAGGCCAAGTCCCAAGTGTGGGAGCCACCGTCCGTCCAGTTTGTCCATTCGGTCAGCCGTCTCAAGCCGCTGGTGATCGGTTTTGCCGGCCACAAGGGTGGCGTTGGCAAGACCGCTCATGCAGCCGGTGTCGCTATTGAGTTCGGCCGGGCTGCCAGCGCCATCGGCCACGGCCGGGCTGCACTGGTCGACGCGAACCTGAACAACCCGGATCAGTGGGACATGTTCGGAATCAGGTCTGGGGCGGTCACGGTGCGCCAGGCGATGGACCGGATAGTTCGTGGCGAAGCGCCAAGTCAGGCGATCCACGCTGCCACCCCGGGGCTGACGCTCTACCCCGAGTCGAAGGAACCGGCGGAGTACACCAAGGCCGAGATCGATGCCCTGGCAGGCTGGCTGAAGCGGCGGCATCCCGTGATCGTTTTGGATTTTGCCAACACGAGGCCCTCGCTCTCGGGCGGGCCGGCGGCGCGCGCCCTTCAGTACTGGCTGCCGCATATCGACGTGCTGTGTGTGCCGGCTCAAACCGATCTCAAGGACTTGCAGGCGGTACTGGCATTTTTGAGTATTCCCAACCTGCCCAAGGGGATAGTGGTGCCGTATATCGAGAAGCGTCTGGCACGGCTGCGCAAGGATCCCAAGATATTGCAGATGGTGGATGTGGAAATCGGCGGTCGCTGTGAGGTGGTGCGACTGCCTGATGACGATCGTGCCGCCCTGGCGGTGCTGTGTAACGTGCCGGCCGCAGACCTGTCGCCCGCCCTCGGTACTGCGTACCAGAATCTGGCTGGACGCATCATCGCGGTTGCGGCGCGGTCGCGGGGGATAGCCGTCTAGTGGAAGGGAAGATCAGGCCGAAACCGGAGGCTCGCGGCCAGGGCTCCACGGAGGCTGTCTGGCGGAATTCCATGGCCGCATTGACACAACGGTTTTTAGAGGACCTGGCCGCTCTGCTCAGCGGGCGTGGCAATGTGGAGATGCCGTACCTGGTGCCGGGGATCAGAAAGGCGATCGACAAGTGTCTGGCCCCTTTCTTTGCCAGCGATTGCCGTCTTAGCCCCAACTTCGAGAATGGTGGCGAGCTCAATATCGCCGGGGACCTGGCCGCGTTGCGGGAGCAGGGCGAGCTTGTCGGGGTCATTCGCTTCACCGACCGTTCCGAACGCGAGGAACGCGGCGGGGTGAAAGCCGGGCCGCGCCCGCCGGCGAAGCGATCCGTGACTGTGGAATTGCATTTCTCGCGCGATTTCGACGCCATCACTCATGTGGGGTTCGGCTGCGTAGAGGTGCCTTGATGTCGGAGCCGCCGCGCAGCCGCCTGCCGATCCCGATTGCGGGTTTTACGCCGGTGTTCGCCCCCCGCCGCATCGCGCGGCCGCAGTGGTGGCGCGGTCAGGGCTCACGGGTGGCAATGGTTATAGGAATTGCCAGTGCGATCTTTGGCGCCTGGCTGGCCCAAAGCGCATCGCAGGTGCCGGTGTATGCGCGGTCGGGAACCGTCTGGGTGGGGAACCATGCACTGACGCCTACCGGTGGGGGCGAGTACGACGGCGATGCTGCCGCTGTGATGGTTCAGGTCTCTCCGACCGTGATCCGGGCCGGCGCTTCGGCCAATGTGAACGGATCGCGCAGTCTGGGTCTGTGTCTCATGACCGAACATTCGGCATCAGATATGGATGAGGCGTGCAGCTTCATGCTCGCCGGGAAAGTCGTCGGTTCGACGGATCACTTCAACGGGCAGAGTTGGGCGCGCCGCTACAGCGACGGCCGCGAGGTGACCATCCCGGTTCCGTCTGGTGGCTCAGTCATTCCAGTACCGTTCCCGGTGGGGCGCTGATCGAATGCGAAGGAGATTAGGGATCGGGGTTGATGTTCCCGCCGCCAACCGGGACGGTGACGTTCGATGATGTTACCCGGGAATCGGGTTCCTGAGCTGGGTCAAATCCGGGTCGCGGGCGGTGTGTTGCGCGCCTTGTGGGCCGTTACAGCGCCTCGAGTCTGACGTGTTGGCCGTGGTTGGCCGCCACGCCTGCGCGAACCCGG
>JACWAJ010000033.1 GCA_014874355.1 bacterium
CCTCGAAGAAGTTGCTCAAGCCAAGGACCCGGATCACGCCCCTGACGACCTTCTCACCAGCTTCGGCGGACAGGCCGGGTGGGAGCGTCACGCGATCGGGCAAGAAGCTCACGAGCCCCAGACCGAGGCTCTCGACATCGCGACCGCAGCCCGCAAATATAGATCGCCCGAGCTCTGTTGCCAGCCGGGACCGGTTCTCTGATACTCGAGCGTCGCCTGGCACCCTGGCCGAAGGCGGCAGTTCTCTCCAATCGAATAGCTTGGTGCAAGGCTCATCCAACTCCGCCTGCGGCCCAGCGGGGTTGCGCCCTACCCGCAGCAGACCGTCAAAGATGTGATCGCGGATGCTGATCAGCGGCGCAGCACCCTCCTTTTCGCGACGCACCAGGGCCGCGGCTCGATCAACCTCGGCGGGGCTCGCCAGCCGATCGCGCGCCGTGCGCAGAGCTCGCGCAGCCTCCGAGCGCTCCAGGATCTCCCGGACACGCGCCTCCGAGCCAGAGTTCTCTTCGGGGCCAGCGAAGTAGCGCTCGGCGATCTCAATGTCGGAGGCGCGTTGTCGCGCTCCTGCCAAGAACCCCACCGCCAACTGGCGGACTGCGTCCCGGTAATGCGCCGCGTCGATCTCTGCGTTGATCTTCGCCGCATCCTGGCGGGAGTCAGAGAAGACGACGATCTTGCGGTCAGTCGGGACCGGATAGGCAGCCTCAAGCAGGTGCTCGGTGATCACCTGGGTCGCCCGGTTGGACGAGACCCGAGCGCGCCAGAACGGCGACCGCATGCGGTCCGACGACGTAATGGCGCGCTCGACGATCTTGCCTCCACTGCGCAGCGACGGGACCTCCCAATTGTCCCCGCAGTTCGGGCAGCGCGTGGGGAGAGCTGGAACGCTCTTCACCGGACGATTGCGCGATGGAATGAACCTGAATGCCCAGCCGTTGGCTCGCTCGCTCGTTGGTCGCCTGACTCGCCCAGCAGCTTCGTCAAGGGAGGCTCGAACCCACCGGAACGTCGCTTCTTGCGCCTGCCATTCTTCGCGTACAGGCGTGCGTAGCGACGGCCAGAAGAGGCGGTAGCTGTCGTGGGTACGCTCCGTCCAGACACGATCAGGAGCGCCTTCAATATCTGGTATCTCGGGCACGAGGTACTCGTCCTCCCCCGACGGACCAAGCCGCGAGGAGAAGCCTCCGAGGAGATGCTCGCCACAGGTCTGGCACACCCACAGGTCCAGACATCGCGAGCCGCACGCGCAGCGGATCGTCGGCTGCGCGTAGAGCCGTCCAATCGTTCTCTCAGGCGACCGAAAGCGCTCGAGGACCGCCGAGCATTTTCGGTTCGTGCAAGCCCACCAGCCAGGCATCGTGCGGAAGAACAGATGGACTCTGATCGGAAGAACCGCGTCACCGGTGCCCACGACTTCGAGCGCGCCCGTGAGGGCCAAGGCCTTCTTGTCAGCCGACCTCCCTGGCGACAAGGCGCTCGCCGCGACCGACTCCGACGTCGGGGCAACAGCGCCTTGCGCATCCCGACATGCGTCGACAACCGCATGCCTCACCGCCGCGGAGTCTTCGTCCGACCATTCTCCAGCCAACCCTCCGTCGCCACGGCCCTCGTGTGCACGGACGGCATTGCCCACCGAGATCAAACGCTCACGGACGGGCTCGCTCAGACCGGGTCCGCGATCCGGAAGATTCTGGGCCCCCTTCAGAATCACAAATTCGTCTGCAGGAGCGCCGAAGAACTCCTGGAGATAACCCCTGGCTTTCACCTCGCTATCGCCGAGTGACGCGGACGCGGCGATGATCCGGAGTTGGGGCGACTGCGGCGTCAGGCCGATACGGTCGAGCAACCGCCGAAGGAGCAGCGCGACTTCAGTGCCAGCCGTGCCCGAGTATGAGTGCAACTCGTCGACCACCAGATGAAACCGCGCATCGGGATCGGCAAGGAAGCTGGCGGTCTGCTCGAAGATCGCGCGCTCGTCGGGCCTACTCAGCATCACATTGAGCATCGAGTAGTTGGTGATCAAGATGTCTGGCGCCGACTCCTGCATGTCACTGCGGGTCAGCATCTCGGCGCCGAGGGGACGTGGCAGGTACGCGCGGTAGTCCTCGCCAGTCGCGTTTGCTCGGAGCTCGGCCTGCTTTGAACGAGCCGCATACCCCTTCATAACCGACACCAAGTCCCTCGACGAAGGCGTTTGCCCGGTGTACCGGCCGAAGAAGTAGCGGTGGCCACGACGTCGGCTCTCCAGCCAACCCCGCTGAGCGTCTGAATCCAACGCTCGCCGCATTCGGACCATCTGGTCCTCTACCAGCGCGTTCATCGGATAGAGCACGATCGACCGCACTCCCGCGGGTCTGCCCAACTCGCCTCGACGTTGAGCGACGAACTTCTCCCCACGTTCCCACCACGGTTCGCCAGGGTCTCCGCGGCCCTGCCACGTTCTCGACTCGCGGACCAACTGCGAGATGATGGAAACCAAGAAGGCTTCCGTCTTGCCCGAACCAGTTCCCGCAGCCACGACGACATGTCGCCCGCGCTCATATGCCTCGACAGCTTCCACCTGGTGTCTGTAGAGATCGTTCCCGTCCATCACCGGCGAACAAAATGCCGCGACGTCGTCACCCAGCTTCAGTCTTGCCGCTACGGCGCCGAAGTTCTCCCCGGAGGATTGGTACCCGGGTAACGGCTCGAGGACGGTTTCGGCGGAGAGATGATTGACCTCCATCAGCGCTGCGCGCTCGTCCATGAGCGAACGATCAGCGAAAGCGCAGGAGCTGTCGTAGTACCGTCGATAGCACTGCTCCAGCGTTTCCCGAAGAAGCAGTGGGTTCGTGTGGGTGTGTTCCTTCATCAGATCCCCTGAAAGGGGAGACCAAGTCGGCTCGCGATCGCCTCGGCCAGGTCGCCGTCGACGTTGACGTAGCCGAGCCACTCGCCGCGGAGCGGCAAGCGCCCGGACTGCAACGTCGCGGCCCGTGCGAGCAGCGGCGGCAACGGCGCAAGACTGTCGACGGACAACGTTTTGGCTGATTCATTGTAGCAAAGAAACGTCGACGCCCGGCAGGCGAGATAGGGCGCATACTCGCGAACCGGAACGCGGTACCACTCGCCGCTCTTGTAGACGTAGTACGCCTTTCGACGTGCCTCGTGGACCCTCCACCACCCATC
This sequence comes from bacterium, assembly GCA_014874355.1. Lineage (GTDB taxonomy): Bacteria > Chloroflexota > Dormibacteria > Aeolococcales > Aeolococcaceae > JACWAJ01. Next base: position 3,172 of record JACWAJ010000033.1, read on the forward strand.
TGGAGTTGCGGTTCGAGCCGGCGGTCCGAACGTGCGCCGAGACTCGTCGAACCAATCTCGAGGCAGGCGGTCGTGGGGATGCTCCCGGAGCGCCGCGGTCTGGATGTTCGCCACTGCGAGCTCTCCGACGAGCTGGCGCCCCGATTGCACCGCGTAGGCAATCCCCAGTTCCCCGCAGAACGCACCAAAGTCATCCAGCCTTCCCTCTGCGAGCCACGTGGCCGGTCCAGCGGTCTGCGCGATTTCCGGGTACACCTCCACGTCAAATTCGCCGTTGGTGGCCAGCGCTTCGATCCGCTTCCGCAGGCCCCCCGGACGCGCCCCGGTGATCAAGATGCACCCCGACGAACGCGGAAGCAAGATCGCAGTCGGTGGAGCAGCGGCAAACCGATTCGCGACCCAATCGAACTCCACATGGCCGAGGTCAGAGAGGGCGCGGGCGGCACCGGACGGCTCGAGTCCGAGATAGTGAGCGGTGTCCCCCCAGCACTGCCAGCTCGAGGATCCCACCTCGGACGCCCATCGCAGGAGCGTATCGAATGCGTTCAATCAGAAGCCTCCTCGATCGCCAGCTCCCACAGCGACGCCCAGGCCGCTCGGGCAACGCGGTCGTCCCCGTCGCGTGCCTCTACAGCAGCATGCTCAGCAACCATCAGCACCACATCAGCGGCGGCCGCGTCCAGATGACTGAGTTGGATGAGGCGCCATTGGATGACCTGCATGATGTTCGGGCAGATGACCCACGCCGTGTCATCGTCGGCTATCTCCCACCGAACCGCAGTGTGCTTTAATTCAGGGAAGTTTAGCCACGGAGGCCTCGCGGTTAGGTGGTGCCACGCCCCGACGCCGGACGAGGAGATCGTGAGAACGGGCTGGGAACTGCTCCGCATGATCGGCACGCACTGCGCATGAACCGGTTCGACCGCCGCGCCGCACACCGTTCGGGCATTCGCCTGGCGATCTGCGGTCGCTCCGCGCATTAGGGCGCTTGGGTGATCTAGGTCATAGCGAAGCTCCCCGTATTGCGGAGAGCTGCCGGGCTTCGAGACGACCTCGTAGTCACACACGTAGAGGCGATCAGCAACGACTACCTGGTGTCGCGCCGGCGTTTCGGCCGGGAGCGTTATCCCCCTGCCGCTGTACAGCATGCCTACGCCGACCCCATCGACCGAGACGGCCAACGGAACGTCTTCATCGAGTTTGCCCGCCACAAGCCTGGGGCCACCCCCTACGAGGTAGGTTCGGCGCTCCACGGCAAGGCCACCTTCGACCGAGATGGGAGCGGCTTCAGCGTCTGCCAAGCTTCGCAACTCCATGGGCAGCAAGTCGCCGCGAACCCCAAACAAGAGCTTCCAAGGCGCAGGCAGACCGGCAGTTTCAGTGATGCTGGCTTGATGCCGACTAATCAGCACCGGTTCGCGCGTGAGCACCCATGCGGCTCCGTCGTCGACGGACCGCACGCGAGACAAGCCCGACCACCCGCTAGCCTGATCCTCTCGAACCTGGAAGAGCACGGACATACCGAGGGTTGGAATCTGCATCGTGTCGTCGCTACCGTCTATCGCGATCGTCAGAGGCGTCGTCGCAGCGGCGTCGAGCGCAGACCACGGGAGTTCCGCCACGCCTCCCGCGTAAAGGAGCGCAGACCAATCGCGCCAGATGAGATGAAGCTCATCCTTGCTCGCACTCGAAACCAGAATGCGGGCCGGATTTGTTTGCAACGTGAGACGCGCGACCCAGCTTCGACGACCATCACCTTCGAGAATTGAGCCGTCCCAGCTTCGATATGCGCCGGAGATTGCCGCTCTAACACGATCAGCAAAGGCGTCACCCATCACCATATCGAGCGCATGCCGGGTGAGTTGGTGGCGGCCGCCCCACCTGCGCAGCAGCCTCAGGTTGTCTATTCCCTCGTGGGGCCGCGCTATCCGCTCAGAGAAGAACGTGGTGAGGACTTCTCGGTCGCGCTGGCGGAACACGGTTTGGGAGATTGGGTAGCCGACAAACCTGGGCGTCGGCTGGTCTGGAAGTGCAAGGTGTCCCCGAGCGCATTTGAGGTCGACGTGCAGCCATTCACGAAGGAGGGGGAACAGCAACTCGACGTCCGAGAAGCCCTCTATCGCCCCTTGCTCCTTCGTCAAACCAAGCAGGTCACGGAGGATCGGGTAGTACGCACTCGTGGCGCGATCGCCATCTGGGCACATCCGAGAAGCCGCCAACACCACGACGCACAAAACCGCGAAGAACGGCGGTGTCCCCCGAGGGCACGAAGCGATCCGGAAGCGGCCACTTGCCCTGGAGAGGTCGCCGAGGCCCGTGTGATTGACCACGTGATGCGCAGCCTTTACCGCCGCAAGGAGACTTTCAAGGGCAAGTGCAGGCGAAAGTCCCAGCCGTTGCCCAGCGGCTCGAACGGTTTCGTCGTCGCAGGCGAGCAGCACGGGCGCAGCGAGCTGGATTGGGAGGAGTTCCTCCAGCAAAGCTTCGTTCCAATCGTCGATTGAACAGTTGTCGGCGTGCATGGTGGCCTCGGACTCGGGATCCCGGCGAGATGGGACGTATTGTGCACCCGTTGCGGACGGTTTGTATTCAAACGCCCATGCTGCGACGCATACTCACCTGGTGCCCTTCAGTCATCTACGACGCCTGCGTCTTGTACCCGTTCCACCTCCGCGATTTATTGATCAGGGTTGGGCAGGCGGGGCTCGTTCATGCCCGCTGGACCAACGCCATCCTCGACGAATGCTTCACGAGCATCACGGCCAACCGACCAGAGCTTCGCGAGCCATTGCTTCGCACCCGGCAACTCATGAACGCTTCGATCCGCGACGTGCTGGTCGAGGATTACGAGGAGTTGATCTCAGGTTTGACGCTGCCGGACCCCGACGACAGGCCCATACTCGCCGCCGCCATCAAGGCCGGTGCCCAGGTCATCGTCACGTTCAATCTCAAAGATTTTCCCGCGAGCATTCTCGACAGGTATGGCATGGAAGCGCAGCATCCCGACGCCTTCGTCACCAATCTCCTCGACCTCGATGCCCGAGCAGTTGCTGTTGTCATTGAAGCCATGAACCTCGACCTCCAGAGCACACCTGGAATCCCGTTCGTACTCAACGCCCTGGACCGCACCGGACTTCACAGCACTGCGCAAGAACTCAGGTCTTTCCTTCAGACGGAGTGACCTACTCGAGGTCAAGCTGTTCCGCTTGCTGTGTGAGCAGGCGCGCCACTTTTCTACGTTGTGCATCGTCGGCGTGCTTGAAGGCCATCAGATCCTCGAAGCGCACCCGGCGGCGAGGTCCGACTTTACGCGCTGGAAGTTTGCCGGTTTCGACGAGTTTGACCACATACGGTCGAGAGACGTTGAGTAGATCGGCAGCCTGCTGCGTGGTGAGCTCCTTCCCATAGGGCACGACCATGACGGCATTTCCCCGGCTCATTTCCCTGAGGATGTCGGCCAGCAACGCCAGCGCCGGGAGTGGAATGGTGACCCGGCCAGATGCCTTGTCGAACGTGACGCTCATCGTCGGGGCTTGCTTATGCCCCTCAACGAAAACCTCCACCTTCTGCGCCGCCTCGGCAGCCTCAGGACGTTCATTCTCGGTAAGAGTGACTGGCTCTCGCTCGGCAAGTGCAGTGGTCATGGATACTCACCTCCTTGACTTTGACGCAATTCAAATGATAGTGTCTGAACGAAATGAACGCAATTGGCAAAACGAACGGAACCCGGTGGCCGGGAAGTATGGCAGCACTTCAACACTCGATCTGATCGAGGTGCCACTACGGACGAGAGGAGGTGAAGCAGATTTACCTGTTCGGGGGTCTTTCAGGGACCATGTGCCCATCCAGTTCTTCCGCACCTTGCTTGATCGTCAGATCGTCTCGGGGACCATCATGATCGCCGCGGCAGGGCACTCCTGGGCGCAGATGCCACAACCCTTGCAGTAGTCGTAATCAAAGGCGAAGCGCTTGCCGGGACCCAGCTTGATGACCGCATTGTCGGGGCAGACCCCGTAGCAGTTGTCGCACTCGAAGCAGTTGCCGCATGACATACACCGGCGGGCTTCGAACAACGCGTTGGACTCGTCGAGCCCACCGACCACCTCATCGAACGTCGACTGCCGGCGGACCATGTCCAGTTGCGGCCGCACCGTCTTGGGCGCATCGCAGTAGTACCAGGTGTTGAGCATGGAGAAGTCCGCGACATCGTGCTTGGGCGCGGCCTCGACCTCAACTCCGCGCAACCACGCATCGATGCACTTTGCAGCCTTCTTGCCATGCCCGACCGCGACGGTCGCGGTGCGCTCGCCCGGCGCCATATCGCCCCCGGCAAAGACACCCGTACCGCTCGCCATCATGTTCGGACCGACACGAACCGATCCGTTCTCGATGACGAGATCGTCGATGCCTTCGAGCAACGAAAAGTCCACGTCCTGCCCCAGCGCCAGGATCAAGGAATCGGCGGCCAGCTCTTCGAACTCGCCCGTCGGCTGCGGGAATCCGGTTGCGTCGAGCTCCATCTTCTCGATGCGCAGCTTGTCCCCCGAAGCCTCGGTGATGGTCGAAAGCCACTTCATCTTGACGCCCTCTTCGAGAGCCTCCTCGACCTCGACATCGTGCGCCGGCATGCGCTCGCGCGTCCTGCGGTACACGACAACCGCCTCGGTCGCGCCAAGACGGCGAGCCGTGCGCGCGGCGTCCATGGCCGTGTTACCCCCGCCGTAGACGGCAACTCGGCGGCCAAGCTGCGGCGGTTCCTCACCCTCCATGCTGTGCAAGAGCGCCACAGCGTCGAGGATGTTGGCCGAATCCCCCGCGGGGATGAAGGCCCGCTTGCCAATCTGCGCACCGACCGCGAGGAAGACGGCATCGAAGCCGTCGGCTTTCATCGTCTGCGGTATCTCGGACACCTTGGTGTTGAGTTCGAGTTTCACGCCCATGTCAACGATCCGATGGATCTCGGCGTCCAAAACATGGCGGGGAAGCCGGTACTGGGGGATGCCGAAGCGCATCATGCCGCCCGCCATCGATCCGGCTTCGCGGATGGTCACACTGTGGCCCAGACACGCAAGGTGATAGGCGGCGGACAGCCCCGACGGGCCGGAGCCGACGACCAGAACCCGCTTACCCGATGCGGACGTCGTCACAGGGATGCCCCAACCGTGCTTGATCGCCTGGTCGCCCAGGAAACGCTCTACCGAATTGATGCCCACGGAATCGTCGAGCTGACCGCGGTTACACTCGGTTTCGCAAGGGTGGTAGCAGATCCGGCCCATCACGGCGGGCAACGGATTGTCCTGCATGAGCTGACGCCACGCCTGCTCGTATTTCCCCTCTTCGGCGTGGTACAGCCACTGCTGGATGTTCTCGCCGGCCGGACAGGCCTGGTTGCACGGCGGCATGCGATCCACATAGATGGGCCGCTCCGTCCGCCACGAGCCGGTCTTGTTGTCGAGGCTGGTTCCGGTATGGAGGGTGATTGCAAAGGGGGTTTCCAAGGGGGTGTCCATCAGTACGCCTCCTCAGCGACGTTATCTACCAGCCCGAACTTTCTGATGTTGTCGTCGGCCATCTCTTGAAGGTGCGCGACCACATCGGGACGCGGCGACCGGCCGAAGAGGTGGGCATAGCGTCGCTGCTTCGACAGGTACGCCTCGACGGGAACTTTCGACCGGATCTTGGCGACGTTTACGACCTGGCCACCTTCCGCCTCGAACACCGGGAATATGCCGGTCTCCTTGGCCAGACGGGCCATCTGAATTGTGTCGCGCGATGCGGAACCCCAACCCAGCGGGCACGGAACCAGGATGTGGATGTAGCGCGCACCGCGAAAGCTCATGGCACGCTCCACCTTGTATTCGAGATCGCGCAGATCCGCCACCGTGGCGGTGGCGACGTACTTGATCCCGTGAGCCATCGCTATGAGAGGACCGCTCTTACCCTGGCCAAAGACGTTGCCCGGCTCCGGGCCCACCACATCGGTTGTGGCGGTGCGCGCAGCCGGCGGCGTCGCGCTCGAGCGTTGCACACCGGTGTTCATATAGCCCTGGTTGTCGTAGCAGATGTAGAGAACATCGTCATCCCTCTCGAACATCCCCGAGAGGCAGCCGAAACCGATGTCCACGGTGCCGCCGTCGCCGCCCTGCGCCACGACACGGATATCGGTCCGTCCCTTGGCCTTCAATGCCGCGGCCACTCCAGTGGCAACCGAAGCCGCATTGCCGAAAAGCGAATGCACCCACGGGATCTGCCACGAAGTCTCCGGCGACATCGTCGAGAAGACTTCAAGGCAACCCGTCGCATTGACGGCAATCATGTTGCCGGCGGTGGCCCGCATCGCAGCGTCGATGGCATAGCGGGCGCCAAGCGCCTCACCGCATCCCTGACAGGCACGGTGACCGCTGGTGAGCGCATTGGAACGCTCGGGGTCGGACTGCACCGAACGCTGTCCCGGTTCGAGCAAACGGTTGCCAACCACAAAACTGCCGGTTTGGTAGAACTTGATCGTTTGGACGCTCATCCCACCCGCTCCATTTCGCGATTGACCGCGTCCATGTTCAAGTCGAGGAATGTCATCGGCTTAAGCGCGCCACTACTGGCCTCATCGAACATCTTGCGTAGTGAGGTCTTGAGAATCGGACGGCCGCCCAGGCCGGCAATCACGGTGGTCGTCTCCACTGGAAGCCCGGCCAAACTCGCCTTCACGTCCGCCGTCACAATTCCGCCGACGCCGACAGCCAGCGCCTTTTCCAAAACGATCACGCGAGAGCAGTGCCCCAGCGCTTCGCGCAACGCGACAGTGGGGAACGGCCTAAACGCTGTCAGCCCGACTACCCCGACTCGCTTGCCCTCTGCGCGCAGCTCATCGACGGTGTCCTCGATGGTGCCTAACACCGAGCCGAGAGCCACCACGATGATGTCGGCGTCCTCGGTACGATAAGTGCGCAACAGGCCACCGGACTCGCGGCCGAAACTCGCCTGAAAGTCGGCGCCGATACGAGCGATACTGTCGACCGCCTTCTCCTGCTGCGCGTGCGCCAGGTAGCGCACCTCCATGAACGCTTCAGGACCAACCATCGCCCCGATCGATATCGGTTTGACCGGGTCGAGTACCTGGCGGGGTCGAAACGGCGGAAGGAACGCGTCGACCTGTTCTTGCGTGGGCACATCGACACGCTCGTACGCGTGCGTAAGGATGAAGCCGTCCATACATACCATGACCGGCACCGACAGTTCCTCCGCGAGCCGGAACGCCTGGATGTGAAGGTCGAGCGCTTCCTGGTTGGTTTCCGCGTAAAGCTGGATCCAACCGGAATCGCGCATCGCCATGGAATCGCCGTGGTCATTCCAGATGTTGATCGGCGCTCCGATCGCCCGATTGGCGAGCGTCATGACGATGGGCAGACCCAACCCCGAAGCGTTGAACACGGCTTCTGCCATGTACAGCAGCCCCTGGCTGGCGGTCGCAGTGTATGTGCGCGCGCCCGCGGCCGACGACCCGATGCACGCCGACATGGCGGCGAACTCGGATTCGACGTTGACGAACTCACACTGGGTGAGTTTTCCAGACTTGACCATCACCCCCAGCGCTTCGACGATGTGGGTCTGCGGTGAAATCGGATATGCGCAGATGACTTCCGGTCGGCATAGTGCGATCGCATCGGCGACGCCGCGCGATCCTTCGGTCTGCTTAAGCATGCGCGGCGGCCCCGAGCTCCTTCTGAACAAACGCATATGCCGCCGCAGCGGCGGCGGCGTTTCCATCGGCAACCTTGCCCGAGAATCGCCCGCGAATGGCAGCCAGAACCGACTCTATCGACACCACACCGGTCAAAGCGGCAAATCCACCAAGAAGCACAGCATTGGGAAGCGGCCTACCGAGGTGCTCACGCGCCAGATCAGTGGCCGGTACGGTCAGCGCCCGGCTCGCCTTGAATCGTGATGTGACATCGGCGACGCCCAGATCGGCGAAGCTGCGGGACGAATTGAGCAGCACATAACCCTCTTGATCCATACCCGCAAACATGTCGACATGCTGCAGCAGCGTCGGGTCGAGCACGATGATCGCATCGGGCTTCTGAATAGGCTCTCGCGAGCGGATTTCTCTGTCGTCGATACGGCAGAACGCAACAACAGGGGCTCCCGTTCGCTCTGAGCCAAAACTCGGGAACGCCTGAGCATAGCGACCCTCGATGAAAGCAGCAACGGAGAGCATTTCAGCAGCAGTCACGACGCCCTGGCCGCCGCGACCGTGTAAACGCACCTGAAACATGGGCACCCGCTGAGGGTAATCGCTCAGGGGCTCGCCCAACCAGAGCCGAAGGTCACTAGCGTTCTCAGGCACGGCAGAAGTTGCGCCGGGGCCAGGTTGCGCCGCCATCTTTGGTCTCGTACATGCCGGTCTGGGTGCCCACCGCCCAGCCGTGCATGGGGGTTTGAAACGTGACCGCGTCGAGCCACACGCCATCGGTGACCAAAGACGGCTTCCAATGCGCACCTCCGTCCGAGGTGAAGACCACCGTGCCGCCTTGGCCGACAATCGCGCCGTGGAGGGAATCCCCGAAGGCGATAGCCGAAAGGCTGCCACTCGTTGTGGGCCGGAGGTCAACCGGCTTCCATGTGGCTCCACCATCCACCGTGGTGAGCAATGTTGTGGTGTCGCCGACGGCAAATCCCGTGGTGGCGCTGGTGAAGGCCACCCCCCGAAGGTTCTGGGTGGTACCGCTCGCCTGGAGCGCCCAATGCGCCCCACGATCGGCCGACGCCACGATGGTGCCGCCATCGCCCACGGCGAACACATGGGTGCCATCCGGGGTGGTGATCGAGTGCAGCGGCGGCAGCCCGGAGTCGACCGAGGCCACCTTCCATGAGACGCCATTGTCGAGAGTGGCAGCGATGCCGCCCACAGCGTCGACGATCGCAACCATCACCGAACCGTTGAGAGCCACCGCCGTCACCGGCGCGACAAGGCCCGTCTTAGCCAGCGTCCACGGCGCACCGCCAGGGACTACGCCATAGAGACCGGCATCGCCAAACACCCAGACATGCGAGGTCTTGGCCATGGCGACGCCGCTGATTTGATGGACCGCAGGCGGAGGCAGCACGATATCCCAACGCGATCCGCCGTCACCCGTCTGAGCAAACATGGCATCGCTGCCAACGACAATGCCGTGGCTGGAGTCACCAAAGAAGATACTGGTAAGCGTGGGACCGCCGGGCCCGGCAGACTGCGGACACCCGACCGCCTGTTTCGACGCGGCCGGCGTCCCCGAGTCCGTGGCAACCGGATTGCCGCAAGCGGTCAGCAAGACGAAGCTGCTGAGCACAAAGGTCGGAAAGAGGCGCCATGCGCGGCGGGCTGACACGATCACACATGATGCCCGATAAGGGACAAGGCGCCACGTTCATGGCCCTGGCCGTTCGAATATTGAGCCTGATCTGCGGCCTCGCCTCCAGGAACTGCCGGCAGAGTGACGGCGGTCCGCCTGCTGTGCTGAGCCAAGCGAACGCGGAGATTGTCACTCATCTGCACCGGGAATGGTTGGCCGGCACGCGCAAGGTTAGCCCGACAACGCCCGGTGGGCACCGCGAACGATGCGGCGCATCTCCCCCAGACGAAACGCGGCAGGCAGGGGATGGATCCGCCCATCCGCCGAGTCTGCAATGCGCATGTTGTCGCGACTGATGCCGAGCGTGGGCAGGATCTTGCCGCAATGGTCGGCGGTCATCCAGGTCCGGGGCGCACTCAGAGAGTCGACTAGTAGCACCGCAGTCTCGAGACCAAGGACGCCGTTGATCCCATAAATGCTGCTGACACGGACAGTATCGAATCGCTCACCTGAGACTTCGAATCCCGATGCGGGATCGCGACCGGGAAGGAACGCCTCGAGCAGGAGTTGGGGACCCGGAACCTCCGATGTCACATCCAGTTCCACAAGCGAGCCGACCCGGGACTCTGTGCAGATCGCGGCCACAACCGTGACGCTCCGCCGGTCGGCCAGAGTGATGAACCGAAGCGCCGGAGGGCTGCCCGACGACGCATTGCCCACAAAAGACATCGGATCGAGGATGGCACGCCGGGGACGCCGCCATGCCTGACCGTCCTCGAGGTCGAAGATCAAGGTCATCCCCGAAGCCACATCGGGGATCCAGATGTGGCCGACGCGACGCCAACCACTGACCCGACCCGGCCACTTCATCATGTGCGCCAACTGGTCGCGAATGTCGGCCCTCTCGATCAACTCGCGGCCGGTCTCATCGAGCGCCCACGAGAAACGATCGACGGGATCGTCAGCATCGACATGCACTGCCGGGCGCACGCTCAAGTGTCTCTGGTCTACCACGCTCACATAGTCTGACAGGTGAGGAACCGTCCCCCGGGCTCTGCGTACTTTTGCCTGGCCGGTACCGATACCGACTTTCGCTCAGGGTAACGCAAAGCGGTGAGCGCCACGCCGAACACACACCCCGTATCGATGTCCACAGTGCCATTTTTCCACTCCGATCGCTTTGTGGGACTGTGGCCGTGAACCACCAGGGCCGATCCGTGGTAGTTGGACGCCCAGTCGACCCGGATCGGCCTGCCATCTTTGTGGAACTTCCCGGTGCGTTCGCCGCATACGGCAGCCGCACGACTTTCGGGGCTGTCGACGCCTTGAAGCTCCGATTTCAGCCCCACATGCGCCACCACCAGCTTGCCACCGTCGAGCACCAAATGCCCGGGCAGCGACCGGACGAAACGCCAAGCGCGCCGGCGAAACGCGACGGAACAGTCTCGCAACTCCTTCGACCCCACGCCGGTTGTCCGGCGTACAAGTCCCTCGTCGGTCATGGCTTGCCGAAGCCGCTCTTCATGGTTGCCAGAGCAGCACAGCGCCACGCCATCGCCGACCATGTCCATCACCAGCCCGAGCACACCTGGCACGTCCGGCCCGGCATCCACGATGTCGCCCGCAAAGACCACGCGGCGGCCCTCGGGGTGCCGAACCCGCCAATGCCCATTCACATCGCGGATCGAGTAGCCAAGCAGCGTGAGCAGTTCTACCAACTCATCGCGACAACCATGCACGTCACCGATGATGTCGAACGGCCCCGTCAGGTCATGATGATCGACGGTGTTGGAAGGCACCGGGAGCCGTCTAAGGAAGGCTCGGAGCACGGCAGATCGGAGGTCCACACCTCGCATGGTTCAGAAGGATAGCCCCAACACACGGACAAAGGCACGGACATTGAGGACAATCGCGCGGGTGAGGGGCTAACACCTGGCACTCGTTGAGGCGGGCTGCTGGCACTCGCTGGCCCCGAGTGCTAAGATATGCCCGATTCAAGGGACTTTCTGTATCCAAGTCCTGCCCGTAAGGAGGAGTTCATGCCCAAGCAGTTGCTGTTCGACGTCGAGGCCCGTACCAAGCTCAAGCGAGGAGTGGATGCGGTCGCCGACGCCGTCAAGATCACCATCGGTCCCAAGGGCCGCAATGTGGTTCTCGACAAGAAGTTCGGTTCGCCGACGATCACCAATGACGGCGTCACCATCGCCAAAGAGATCGAGCTCGAAGAGCCGTTCGAGAACATGGGCGCCCAGTTGGTCAAGGAAGTCGCTTCCAAGACCAACGACATCGCCGGCGATGGGACCACCACCGCCACCGTTATCGCCCAAGCCCTGATCGCCGCCGGGCTCCAGAACGTGGCCGCCGGTGCCAACCCGATCCAGCTCAAGCGGGGCATGGAGAAGGCGCTCGAGGTTGTCGTCACTGCCATCAAGGAGCAGTCGTCGGCCGTCACCGACCGCGCCAAGATCTCCCAGGTGGCATCGATCTCGGCTGCCGATCCCGCCATTGGCGAGATGGTCGCCGACGCCATGGAGAAGGTCGGCAAGGACGGCGTCATCACCGTCGAGGAGTCCAAGGGACTTGAGACCGAACTCGAGCTCGTCGAGGGCATGCAGTTCGACAAGGGCTACATCAGCCCCTACCTGGTCACCAATGCACAGCGCATGGAGGCCGTGCTCGAAGACCCTTACATTCTCATCACCGACAAGAAGATCTCGGCCATCGCCGACCTGCTGCCGATCCTCGAGAAGGTCGTCCAGAGCGGCAAGCAGCTACTCGTGATCGCAGAGGACCTCGAGGGTGAGGCCCTGGCGACGATCATCGTCAACAAGCTGCGCGGCACCTTCACCGCCGTTGCCGTCAAGGCCCCGGGCTTTGGCGATCGCCGGAAGGCCATGCTCCAGGACATCGCGATCCTTACCGGTGGCCAGGTCATCAGCGAAGAGGTCGGCCTCAAGCTCGACTCCGCTCTGCTCAGTTCGCTGGGACGGGCGCGTCGCGTCACCGTCACCAAGGACGACACCACTCTCGTCGAAGGCGGTGGCTCTGAGGACTCCATCAAGGGTCGCATCGAGCAGCTCAAGGCTGAGATCGAGAAGTCGACCTCGGACTGGGACAAGGAGAAGCTCCAGGAGCGTCTCGCCAAGCTGAGTGGCGGTGTTGCGGTCATCAAGGTTGGCGCTGCCACCGAGACCGAGCTCAAGGAGAAGAAGCACCGCATGGAGGACGCCGTGTCCGCCACGCGTGCCGCCGTTGAGGAAGGCATCGTCCCGGGCGGTGGTGTTGTGCTCATCAACGCCATTCCTGCGCTGGACAAGCTTCACGAAGAGGGTGACATCGCAACCGGCGTCGCCATCGTCCGACGCGCCCTTGAGGAGCCGCTGCGCCAGATCGCCATCAACGCGGGCCGGGAAGGCTCCGTGGTGGTCGAGAAGGTCAAGCACCTGCCCAAGGGTCAAGGCTACGACGCGGCCGTTGACGAGTACACCGACATGGTCAAGGCCGGCATCATCGACCCGACCAAGGTGACCCGTTCGGCAGTTCAGAACGCGGTGTCGATCGCAGCCCTGCTGCTCACGACCGAAGCGCTCATCACCGACATCCCCGAGAAGAAGGGTGCTCCTGCAGCGCCCCCAATGCCGGAGTACTAAGTCCCAACTCAGCCGGCTAACACAAGAAAAGGGCGGTCCCACGCGGGGCCGCCTTTTTCTATATATGCAAAACCGTCTCTGATCCAAGTCATTGGCAACACTCGCAGCGTGCCTGCTACGGTGCGCGGATGAACAACCCGTTGCTGCTCACGAGCGATCAGCAGCAACGCTACAGCCGGCAGTTGGCCCTCTCCGAGGTGAGTGCCGCCGGGGTGGGAACCATCGGCGTGATCGACCACGACGTGGTCGACTTGAGCAATCTGCAACGCCAGATCCTGCACACCACAAAGCGAATCGGCATGGGCAAGACCAAATCGGCACGGCTCGCGCTCAACGTGCAGAACCCCGATGTGGCAGTCATCGAACACCTGGAGGCGCTGACGCCGGAGAACGCACGAACGATCTTCTCCGGCTACGACGTAATCCTCAACGGCAGCGACAACTTCGCCACCCGTTATCTCGAACCGCCCCGGGTTTGATGGAGACTCCAACGTTCATTTTTAGGAGACTCCAATGGAGCCAAACGGAGCAAACGGACGGGTGCCGAGGAAGCCATACCCGGCTGAGATAAAAGAGCGGTCGGTGCGCATGGTGCTGGAGCATCGTGCTGAGTACGCATCAGAGTTAGAGG
>JACWAJ010000005.1 GCA_014874355.1 bacterium
GACGCTTTTGACGAAGGTTTTGCCTTCGGATGTGTCGCCGGGATACACCTGGCAGTCCAAGGGCATGCCCATGGTGTTGACGGCAAGCCCGAGAACCACCTGCGGTAGGTCCTCACGATGATCCTTGCTGTAGCCGCGCTTACGCAACCCGGCAACCGTGGACGCATCCATGTCTTCCTCGTCGCTCTCCCAGTACATCGAGGTCACGTCATAGAGCAAGTACTGCAGGCTGTCGGGATATCGCGTGGTGATGAATTGGCGCATGCCGGCTGTGACCTGGGACTTCTTGGCATGCAAGCGATCCATGAAGCGATATATCTCGTCCTCGCCATAGCTGACATGGAGACACTGGCTGATCCAGGCAGCAGTACGCCGTTTGCTCACCGGGTACATCACACGGGCGATGGCCAGATTGCGAAGCAGTCGCAGATCGCTGGCACGCATGGAAATGCCGAAGGCATCAAACAGTGTGCCGAGCACAAGCTCGGCACCTTCCCAATACTCCCCAATGGCCCTGACCTGGCGCCGCAGAGTGCTGCTGGCGAATGCAAGGTCGAGCTGCCCTGGATGCCGCCGGATGGCCACGATCTCGCGCGCCCGGTCGAGGAGAAGCTCACGCTCGAGGTCGTCGTGGGCTGTGCCGACGTGTTGCACCAGGCGCTTCTTCCACCTGCCGCCGACCAGGACCTGCTCCATGACCCGAATCCGGATGGTCTCGCGGTATGACGACTGCTCGACGAACATCCAGCAGAGACTAGATTAGGGGACTAAATCTCCGGCGTCTTGAACTCAAAAGGTGACTGAAATCGCCCTTTTTCACGAAATCTGCGGAAGTCAGGAAATGATTCAGCAGCATCCTAGACGCGCCTAAGCACACCACAGGGTCACTTGGCTGTCGCCCAACTTGGTATAGTCCGCACGCTCGCTGTTGGGCAGTTGCCCCAGTATTCGTGCGCCGTCAGGAGATCTCGTGAGCTCGGTTGTCAAGAAGCGCCGGAAGAAGATGCGCAAGCATAAGCATAAGAAAATGCTGAAGAAGACTCGCTGGGCGCGTCGCGGCTAGCAGAGTACTTGCGCAAGGGCACCCCAATAGGCGACAGTGGCATGTTTCTAACCTGTCCGTTGGCCTAAGGAGGTCCAATGCCCACCCCGCCAAGCGTTCCTCTCAGTGGCAATGTTCCACCCAAGCCCCCGGAGGCATCCCCTCTCGGGAGTTGGGATGGCAACGATGTGGTCGAAGTCTCCGTACTGCTGCGACCGCAGCCTGGCGGAGCCGATCTTGCTGAGCGCGTGGCACGCCTCCGCGCCCAGACCCCTGGGGCTAGGCGCCACCTGAGCCATGCGGAGTTCCAGAACATCTACGGCCCCTCTCAAGACGATGTCGAGGCCGTAAGCGACTTCGCCAACGCCAACAATCTCCAAGTGGGCGAACGCAGTTCCATCACTGGAGCCGTGACGCTCCGTGGCAGGGTGGCGGATATCAGCCGTGCCTTTCGCGTGGAAATCGGCGCCTATGAGAGTACGGGTCCAGACGGCCAACCGCTCGTCTTCCGCTATCCCAATGGCACGCCTAAGATTCCCCGCTGGCTCGGCGGTGTTGTCGAAGGCATCACCGGCCTGTCGACCCGCCCTCTGGCCCGTCCCCACTTCGTGGTCGGCAAGGAGGCCATCCGGCCCATGCCCGGCGCACCCGTGCCCACCCCCGCATCGAGCCGTGAGGGCTTCACGGCCAGCGCCATCGCCTCAGCCTACGGCGTTCCGGCCAACGCGTCGGGCAAAGGTCAAACCATTGCCATCATCGAGTTGGGTGGCGGCTACGTGGCCAGGGACATGGAGTTCTACTGCAAGACGCTTGGCGTCCCGCTGCCGAAAATCACCGACGTGTCCGTCGACGGTGCCAAGAACTCGCCAACCGGAGGCGGCAGCCCCGCCACCGCCGACGGCGAGGTGCTCCTCGACATGCAGGTTGCCGCAGCCGTGGCTCGCAGCTCCAACCAACAAGTTTACTTCGCCCCCAACACCGAGCAGGGCTTAATCAATGCTGTCGCGCAAGCCGTCAGGGATGGCGTGACCTCTATCTCGATCAGCTGGGGTGCATCAGAAGCCGAGTGGAGTAAGTCGGCGATGCAGGCATTCGACCGCGCCTGCCAGGCCGCCATCGCCATGGGCATTCCTGTCTTCGCCGCAGCCGGCGACGATGGATCGACCGATGGTCTGCGCAACGGCCGTTCCAACGCCGATTTCCCATCGTCGAGCCCCAATGTCGTCGCCTGCGGTGGCACGGAGTTGCCCAAGCTGGATCGAAACCAGGAGACCGCCTGGGAAAAAACCGGCGGTGCGGTCAGCGATGTCTGGCCGGTGCCCGAGTACCAGAAGCAAGTGCCGCTACCCCCATCGGTAAACGACGGCCAGCTGCGCCGAACCGTCCCCGATCTCTCCGCCAACGCCGCTCCGGCAACCGGATACCGCATCTATATCAACGGCAAGTGGCACGTCTTCGGCGGCACGAGCGCGGTGTCACCGCTGCTCGCCAGCATGGCCAGCCTGCTCACGCACCGGCTACAGATCCCCCAGCCGGAACGCCGCCTCGGGGACTTCAATGCACTCCTCTACGGCAAGTTCTTGAAGGGCGGTGCGCTCAGAGAGATCAACGACGGCAGCAGCAACGGGCAGTACAAGACTGCACCCACGTACAGCGCTGTCACCGGCCTGGGAACCCCCAACTTCGCCAAGATGCTGCAACTCACGCTGGCGGGCTTCCGCGGGCCGCAGAAGCCCGAAGTGAAGGCTCCAACGCCACCGCCGCAGCGCCCAGGACCCGGACGGCCCGACGCGGGCCTTGGCTTGGGCTAAGGGACTAGCAGAGCATCAACGACTGCGCCGTCCGAAGACAACGCGCGTCGCCCCAATCTGATCGCACATCCAGCCAACGTCGGTAAGTCCCGCATGGCTAAAGGCTTGCCTTCTGGAGGACATTCTCCACGGTATCACCACCGCCAACTCGCTGGCGCGTGAGCGTAAAGACGGTCGCCGGAGGGTGGGATAATCCAGCAACGGTGGTTACGGCGTCAAGGAATCCGGCTGCCTGCACCATCGCAACCACCTGTGCATTGAAGCTACCGAACGGATAGCAGAAGTCGACGACAGGGTGGCCTAGCAACTGCTCCAGCGCAGCCTTGGATTGAACGATCTCTGCGTTAGCGCTCGCCGGCGAGACCTTGGCAAGTGCCAGGTGGTGAACGGTGTGCGCGCCAATGACCATTCCCACCGCCTCGACCTGCTTGAGCTGCTCCGCGGTCATGTAGTTTGGTGTGCCGATCTTGCCGGTGATGACGTAGCTGACGGCGACGAAATGATGCGCCACGAGGATTGGCACAGCGGTGGTCGCGAAGTCGGCGTAGCCGTCATCGAAGGTGAGTATCACCGGGTTTGGCGGCAATGGAGCACCCACCTGCATGGCATAGACCAACTGGGTTGGCGTGATGGAGTGCACGCCACGAGCCGCCAACGCATCCATCTGTGCCGAGAAGTGTTCCGGGGTGACAGAGAGTCCCGCGCCCACCCGATCATCAGGCACCGGGTTTACGCGAATGTAGTGATACATGAGGATGGGCACCGCCATCGAATGTGAGATCCCGGTCGCCAGCTTCAGTTCCTCCGCCGCCGGGACTCTCGGAGCCAAGGCTTCCCCCTTGTGCGCCCACTCCCTCACACCCCTTCCCGCTGCCGGCTCCGCGCCTCCGGCTGCGGTCGGATCGCGATCTGACGCAGCCGGGCCACATGCCGACAGGGTCATCACTGCCAGAAGCACAACCCACAGGAATGGCATGGCCACCGTCGTGTTTGGACTCCGGCCCTGGCAACGTCGACGCGCAGTAGTCATGACCCCGCTATTACGAGAAGTTGACCAGACATATGGATTGATTCTGCCCTAACCCCGCTCAATTGAGCGGGAACTCATGCAGCCGTGCCGCCGAAGATGCCCCCGCGCCCCGAATCGACGACGTCCACATCTTCGTCCTCTTCGATGTCGAGTTCCTCCTCGGCCTCTACATCGGTCGAGTCTGCGAGTTCGCCCTTGGCTCGTCGCTCGCTCCTGCGGCGCAGCAGGTTCCGACGCCGAACCCGATTGAGGGTGCGCTCAACCGGCCGCCCACCTACGACTATCAACAGGATCATGAGTGTCGCCACAATGGCCAGGTCGACCATCCCCAGACCCGCGAGAACTCCGATCGCCGCCACCGACCACACTTCGGCAGCCGTGGTAAGTCCGCGAAGCCGGTCGCCATGGAAGATGACGATGCCACCGCCGAGAAACCCGATGCCATTCACAACCTGGGCCGCTATACGCGACACATCCGTAACGCTTCCGGTGCCGGTGTTCGACAGCGCGGCATAGCCCGAGGCCGTGAAAGCGGCTGAACCCAGAGCCACAAGCGCGTGCGTCCGCAAACCCGCAGGTTTCTCGCTGAGTTCCCGTTCAATGCCGATGACCGCGCCACAAGCTGCGGCAATGGCCACCCGGCCGATCAGCTCCCACTCCTTCGGACCCGCTATCACAGTGCTCCCCTCAGAGTAATCCCGCGGCGGATGCCTGGGACGTCGCCCATTCTCGCGCAGATTGACACAAAGTGGGGGTATGGTTCTACGCTGAAGGATTCTGGGCGTGTATGCCAGAGAAACGCTCCACACACTCGGCGACCATTTCCTCGCCGACCCGGGGAAAGAGGACATCTGGGGTGTGCAGTTCGCGACCCGGAGCAAGCCTTGCCAGCTCGGCGAGCATGGGGGTGTTCTCGTCGAACCAGTGGTTCTCGTCCGCCCCGACCTGAACCGCCGCAAGCACTCTGGCTGAGGTCTCGGGGATGAACGGCTCCGCAAGGGTGGCAAAGATGCGAATGAGGTTGATTGAGGTACGCATCACCATCGCCGCATCGGCCGGAGACTCTTTGATGAGCTTCCACGGCGCGCGCTCCTGGATGTAGCCATTACCGGCCTGCCAAATCAGGTACAACTCGGCGGCGGCTTTCCTGAACTGGATCTCCTCGAAGTTGCGGTTGTACGTTGCAATGCGTGCATCGAGCTCCATCGCAAGCCGTGTCTCGACATCACCCAAAACACCGCCGTCGGAAACTGTCGACACACCCGGCTCAGTGCCGAAGAGCTTCTCGTTGAGTTTGAGCGTGCGGTTGACGAAGTTTCCAAACGTACCGGCCAGCTCCTTGTTGACACAGAGGGCAAACCCGTCCCAGGTGAAGTCGACGTCATCGGTCTCCGGCGCATTGGCCAGCAGATACCAGCGCCAGTAGTCGGCCGGGAGCAGCTCGAGCGCGGTATCCATGAAGATTCCACGCCCCTGCGAGGTGGAGAACTTGCCGCCGTAGTACGTGAGCCAGCTATAGCCTTTGATGAAGTCGGCCAGCTTCCACGGCTCTTCGGTGGCCATGATCGTCCCCGGCCACATGATGGTGTGAAAGGGGATGTTGTCCTTGGCCATGAACTGGATGTGCTTAACGTCCTTGGCGTCGAACCACCACGACTTCCAGTCACGACCGCCACCGGGATCCATATCAGCCCACTCCTTGGTGGCACCGATGTACTCGATGGGGGCGTCAAACCACACGTAGAAGACCTTGCCCTCGTATCCGTCACGATTGACTGGAATCCCCCATGCAAGATCACGAGTGATGGAGCGCTCGCGCAGCCCCTCGTTGAGCCACTTGCGAGCGATCGAGGTCGTCAGCAACGGCCAGTCGTCGTGGGAGTCGATCCACTCTCGCAACTGGTCGGCAAGCTTGCCGAGTTGAAGGAAGAGGTTGTGGGTATCCCGCGCCTCAAGGTCTGCGCTCCCCGAAACCGCCGAACGCGGCTTCACCAACTGCGTTGGTTCAAGCACTCGGGTGCAGTTCTCGCACTGGTCGCCACGCGCCCGCTCGAAGCCACAATGCGGACATGTCCCCACCACATAGCGGTCGGGCAGAAAGCGCTGATCCACCGGCGAGTAGATCTGCTGAGTAACCCGATCCTCGATGAAGCCGTTGGCGATCAGCCGGTCGGCGAAGTGCTGGGTCAACTCGCTGTTCTGCACCGACGAACTCCGGCCGAAGATGTCATAGGAGAGGTGGAAGCGCTCACCCATTCGCGCCTGGATCTCGTGCTGCTCGCGACAGTAGCCGGCAACCGACTTCCCGGCAGCCAGCGCGGCGAGTTCCGCAGGCGTGCCGTGATCGTCGGTGGCGCAGATATACAAGACGTCCCGGCCGCGACGGCGCAAATAGCGCGCACAGACATCCGCGGGGAGCATCGAGCCGGCGAGGTTGCCTAGATGCTTAACGCCGTTGATATAGGGCAGCGCGCTGGTGATGAGGTAACGAGACATGGCAGTGCCGAGGCAGTCTACCAGTGGACACCACCGCAAAAGTCCTCGTGCCGTCAGCATATGCAGTATGAGAGAGGCACAACCCCTCCGGCGGGCCCATGTTCAAGTCCGCGAGTACGACGCCGCCGCGGTGGAGGAATTGCCACCGCGGCCGGCGCCCGGCGAGCCTCAACTCCCCGAGATTCACCCCGGCGATGTCGCCTGCGTTGGACCGTTGCTGCTCCTCGGCATGTACAGGTTGTTCGGCCCCGGCCTCTTTCCCCTTCTCGTCAAGTCGCACCCCCTGGTGCTACTGGCGGTCCGCGCGTCGGTTCCCGCACTGGTTGCCGCCGGAGCGCTCGTACACAGCGGCCAAATGGCCCTGTGGCTGGCGCTGCTGGTACCGATCCCCTACCTCTTCTTCGCCGACCCCTTCTACTACTGGGCCGGCCGCCGTTACGGCGACCGCCTCACCAACTACATGATCGAGCAGGATCCGCGTTGGCAGGGACGCATCGCCAAGGGCGAGCGCGTCATGACCCGGTGGGGGTTTCTGGCGATCGTCGTCTGCTGCCACCCCCTGGTGCCGGTCCCGGTGAGCGTCCTCTTCTTCATCGCCGGCGACAGCCGTATGCCCATTCCACTGTTCGCCCTCTCCAGCCTTCTCGGCACCTTCATCTCGGTGGCGTCGCTACTTACGCTTGGCTACTTGCTTGGCAACAGCGCCCAGGCAGTCGTCGACACCATCAGCTACTATGGCGGGTACCTCTCCGCGGCAACCTTCGCTTTCATCTTCATCTCGTTCTTCTTCTCAATGCGGCGAAGCTGGCGCATCGTGCGTGAACGCGAAGCGCAGCGCCAAGAGAAGAACCGCTGAAGGGAAATCCGGCATGACAATCTTCCTACTGATCGGTCTTGGCATCGGACTCGGTGCCGGCGTGCTCGCCGGGCTTGTCGGTATCGGTGGCGGCATCGTCATCGTGCCGTTGTTGACGTTCATCGGCCTCACCCAACGCGAGGCCAGTGGAACGTCATTGGCGGCGTTGCTGCTGCCCGTAGGGGTGCTCGGATTCATCGAGTACTACACACGCGGAGAGGTCAAGCTTCCCTATGCCATCGGCATCGCGATCGGCTTGCTCATTGGCGCACTTGTCGGTGCCGTACTCGCCGGACACGTCTCAAACGCCTTGCTGCAGAAGCTGTTTGGCCTGCTGCTCCTGGCGGTGGCCACCAAGTTGCTGCTGTTCTCCTGAGCGACCTCAGAGACCGGCCAGGATCTCTGACTCCAGGTCCGGGTGAATGCCGGCGACCATCGGCGGCTGACCGCGTTGACGGTCCCACTCCAGAGTTGCGCTAACGGAATCGCCCAGCGGGCGTAAGCGCAATCCGGCATCACGAGCCCGCCGGTTGCTGACCTGAAAGAGCACGACCGATCGGTCGTCTCGCACCGTGAACGGCAGGTACACATCACGCGCGGCCAGAACATGTTCTTCGACATGCACCGGCTCCAAACCGGCCCCAACAACGTGAGCGATGTGCTCGAGAAGCCCACCCATGTGCAACCGTGCATCGGGGCCACATGCATTGAAAGTTCCCAAGAACCGCTGCTCAACCACATCGAGCACGAAATGGGCGAGATCGCGGGCATCGATCAGTTGCACCGGCCGGTGCAACTGCAATGGCACGACGAGCCGCCCCCCCTGGGAAATCCGTCTCACCCAGTACGTAAACCTGTCGGTGGGATCGTGAGGGCCAACCGCGATGGTGGGTCGAATGATGGAGAGCCACGCATCGCTCCAGATGTCTTGAAGCACACGCTCGCAATTGGCCTTGCACCCGCCATAGGCAAGTGGATGGGAGTCATCGATGCCGAGCGGCAGTTCCAGCAGCGGAGAATTCTCATCGGCTCCAGGCTCAACACTGTCGGGATAGACGGACACGCTTGAGATGAAGACATAGTGCTGCGCATGTCCACGCAGCATCTCAGCGCTGGCGCACACCTCGCCGGGCAGGTATCCGCTGACGTCAATGGCGCAGTCCCACCGCCCCAGCGCCAGGCCGCTCACATCAACACGACGATCTCCACGGATGAGGCGAACATCGGGAAATCCGTGCGGTGCGATGCGGCCGCGATTGAAGAGCGTGACGTCGTGGCCATGCCGCAGTGCCTCCTCGGTGATGTGGCGACCAACAAAGCGCGTCCCGCCGAGGATAAGAAGCTTCACGACCTCAGCTTATTCAAAAGAACCGTCCGCCACAGCCACCAGCGCCGTATTGCTACAGGAGCCAGTGGCCACTAGGAACGCAAGCGCAGCAGGTTGTTGACCTCGCGAACCCCGTCAACCCCCTCCACCGTATGAGCAACATTGGTGATGAGATCCATCTCTGGAACCTCGCCGCGCAGCGTGACCCGGCCGCCGACAATCCGAATGCCAAACGAATCCTCAAGTTCGGCATAGTGTTCGTGAAGTGCAAGGCGAACCGCACTGGCCAGCCGCTCATCTGCCCCACGAGAGTAGGGTTTGCGCCCGGAAAGTGGTTCCGCAGTCTTCCCCTTGGCAATGGCGATCATGGCGCTGACGTGAGCCCGCTCCCGCCGGACAATGGTCGAACCTTTCTCCACCACCGCCTGCCGGCGCTTTGCGCCTGACTTCGGAGCCAGGAAGAACGCCGCAGCTGCCCCGGCAACTCCAAGGACGGAAGCCCCGCCCCACGCGGCAAGCTTGATGATGGATCCCCCGGTGTTGGGGACCGACCCTTTGGAATCGTGTGCCACAACTTCCCTGCCTAGCAATCCTTTTGGCTTGGCGCGCCCTGAGCGATTCGAACGCCCGACCTTGTGGTCCGTAGCCACACGCTCTATCCGCTGAGCTAAGGGCGCCGGTGCTCCGCAATTCGGAGCGAGGACAAAGTCTAGCAGCGTGACGGGTGCACACAGACATCCGTGATGGACAAGACACGAGAGAGGTGCGCGTGCGCGATCATGGGATCCGCTGATTTGAGACGACCTTTCCGTCGGAGGTACCCCGATGGCCGTACCCGGCCCACCAGCCACGACAGTCGACCCGACCGACTTCAGAGCCATCTTCGAGGTCGCGCAGCAGCTTCGTGTCGACGCAATTCGCTGCAGCACCAAGGCTGGGTCCGGCCACCCGACATCTAGCATGTCTGCGGCCGACATCATGGCGGTGCTGGCCTCCCGCCATCTCCGCTATGACTGGGACCGCCCCCCCCTGGCCGGGAACGATCACCTGATCCTCTCCAAGGGCCACGCCTCGCCCTTGCTCTATGCCCTGTACAAGGCCTGCGGTGCCATCGACGACGAAGAGCTGATGACGTACCGGACCCTGGGCTCACGCCTCGAGGGTCATCCAACGCCCGCCCTGCCCTGGGTCGACGTCGCCACCGGCTCACTGGGCCAGGGGCTCCCCGTCGCCGTCGGAGTGGCTCTCGCCGCAAAACGCCTCGACCATCTGCCGTTCCGGGTCTACGCACTCTGCGGCGACAGCGAACTCGCTGAGGGATCGATCTGGGAAGCGCTCGACAAGGCCGGACACTTCGGCCTTGACAACCTATGTGCAATCTTCGACGTCAACCGGCTCGGCCAGCGGGGCCCCACCGAATACGGATGGGATCTCGAGGTGTATCGCACCCGCGTCGAAGCGTTCGGCTGCCAGGCGCTGGTCATCGACGGCCACGACATTGCGCAAATCGACGCCGCGTTCGACACCGCCCGCAAGACCAGCGATAGGCCCACGGTCATCATCGCCAAGACCATCAAGGGTCAGGGGTTCAGCGAGGTCGCCGATCACGACGGCTGGCACGGTAAGCCGTTGCCCAAGGACATGGCAAAGCGCGCGATAGCAGAACTCGGCGGCCTCAGCAATCTTCGGATCGAGGTCGTAAAGCCCAAGAGTAGCGGTCCTCTGGCCAAACCACACTTTCGAGTCCAAGCGGAGTTACCCGAGTACACGAAGGGAGAGCGGGTCGCGACCCGGCAGGCCTTCGGGGACGCGTTACGCGCCATCGGAGTGCGCCGGGATGTCGTCGTCCTCGACGCCGAGGTCGGCAATTCCACCTACGCCGAAGAGTTCGCCAAGGAGTTCCCCGACCGCTATTTCCAGATGTTCATCGCCGAGCAGCAGATGATCGCCACCGCAGTGGGGTTTGGCGTGCGTGGCTATACGCCGTTTGCCGCGACGTTCGCCGCCTTCCTGTCGCGGGCCTACGACTTCATTCGCATGGCGTCGGTGTCCGGCATTAAGTTGTGCCTCTGCGGCTCCCACGCCGGCGTGGAGATCGGTGCCGACGGACCCTCGCAGATGGGACTCGAGGATCTTGCCGCACTCCGCGCCGTGCGCGGTTCCACCGTCCTCTATCCTAGCGACGCGGTGTCCACCGCAAAACTGGTCGAGGCCATGGCCGACACGGATGGGATCAGCTACATACGCACGACGCGAGGCACGTATCCCGTCCTGTATGCGAACACCAACGAGTTCCCGCTTGGCGGGTGCAAGGTGCTGGTGGAGCACGGCTACAAAGACCAGGTCACCCTTATTGGTGCCGGAGTCACATTGCATAACTGCCTGGCGGCCGAAACCGAGCTTGCCGGAGCGGGCATCTTTGCCCGCGTCATCGACCTCTATTCGGTCAAGCCCGTCGACGCCGTCACGATCGGCCGAGCAGCCCGTGCAACATCGGGGCGCCTCGTCATAGTCGAGGATCATCACCCCGAAGGCGGCATCGGCAGTGCGGTCCTCGAAGCGCTGGCAAGCGACTGCCCCGCGCTCTCCATCCGCCATCTGGCGGTCACCCGGCTGCCCGGCTCGGGCAGCACCACCGCGCTGCTTGAACAGCAGGGCCTCGACGCCACCTCCATCGTGAAGGCCGCAACGCAACTGGTGAACAGCCCCATCTGAGCATGGGCCCTCGCCCCCCGCGCCCTACAATCGAACGCGTTCGCATCTCAAAAGGGATCCTGCGCCATGGCCCAATCCAACCCGCTGCTCCAGCTCGGCCAGCACGGCCAGAGCGTCTGGCTCGACTACATCAGTCGTGAACTACTCAACCGAGGCGATCTCGAGAATCTCATCGCCACGTCAAACGTGACCGGACTGACGTCGAATCCGACCATTTTCCAAAAGGCAATCGCCGAAGGCGGTGACTACGACGCTCAGATCTGGGAAGCCCTCGATGCCGGTGCGACCGATCCTGACAGCCTCTTCTTCGAGCTTGCGATCAGCGACATCCAGCGCGCCTGCGACAGCCTCCGGCCTGTCTTCGAACAAACCCACGGTGCAGATGGCTACGCCTCCCTGGAGGTGTCTCCCCATATAGCCACCGACACGAGCACAACCATCGCCATGGTTCACGACTTGTGGTCGAGGATCGAGCGGCCCAACGCCATGATCAAGATCCCGGCCACGCCCGAGGGAATGCCGGCTATCGAACGCTGTCTCACTGACGGCATCAACATCAACATCACCCTCATCTTCGCGCTGTCGGCATACGACAACGTCATCAACGCCTACCTGCGCGCAATGGAGGCAAGACTGGCCGCGGGACAGCACCTCGACGTCCACTCGGTGGCATCGTTCTTCGTGTCGCGAGTCGACACCGCCGTAGACCCGCTCCTGGCGGCACAGGGAAACACCGAGCTGCAGGGGCGAGCGGCGATAGCCAACGCCCGGCTCGCCTACGAACTGTTCGAGCAGTACTTCGTCAGCGGGGAACGCTTCGCCAAACTCCGCGACGCCGGAGCCCCCTTGCAAAGACCACTGTGGGCCAGCACCTCCGCCAAGAATCCCAACTACCGCGACGTGGTGTACGCCGAAGCGCTCATCGGACCCGACACGGTCGACACCATGCCACCGCCGACCATCTCCGCCTTCCGTGATCATGGCGTGGTTTCGTCGGACACGGTCAAGAGCGACCCGGCCGAGACCCACCGCGTCATGGAACAGCTCAAGGCAGCCGGGATCGACATGGACCAAGTCCTGGCCGACCTGCTCGCAGCGGGAGTGGCCTCTTTCACGACGTCATACGATGAGTTGACCGCAGGACTGAACCGCAAGGTCGACCGGCTACGCGGCGCAAAGCTTCGACCGGTGCCGGGGCCCTCCGAATGGCAGGTCTCGCGCCAGTACTTCGCCTATGGCGAGCAGCACACGATCGCCCAACCGCTCGGCACGCAGGCATCCACCGTGGCGCGCCAGATCTGGAAACGTGACGCCGATCTCTGGAAGCCGGGAGATGCCCAGCACGCCGCCATCATCCATAACCGCCTTGGCTGGCTCGACGTCATCGACACCATGCGCGGCGAGTTACCCCGGCTGCAACAGCTAAGCGCTGACCTGACCCGCGAGGGTTACCGCGACGTGGTTCTCCTGGGAATGGGCGGATCATCGCTGTGTGCCGAGGTTTTGCGCACCGCGTTTGAATCCCCACAAGGCGCGCCAACGCTCCATGTGCTCGACACCACCGACCCAGCAGCCATCAAAGACCTCGGCGACAATCTTGATCTCAAACGCACGCTCTTCATAGTCGCCAGCAAGTCGGGTGGGACCATCGAAACCATGGCGCACCTGGCGCACTTCTGTTCGATGGTTGACGGAGACGGATCTCACTTTGTCGCCATCACCGATGCCGGCTCCCCGCTGGCCGAACTCGCGAAGAGCTACGGCTTCCGCGACATCTTCCTCAATCCCGCCGATATCGGCGGACGCTACTCGGCACTGAGTTTCTTCGGGCTGGTACCGGCGGCATGCGCCGGCCTCGACGTGGCCAAGCTGCTGGACCGGGCCGCTGAGATGCGCAGTCTCTGCGCCGCGGATATGCCTGCCGACATCAACTGCGGGCTATTCCTGGGCACCGTGCTGGCGCAGCTGGCCGCCAGCGGTCGCGACAAGGTGACCATCCTCGCCTCGCCCAAGATCGCCGCGTTTGGCCTATGGGCTGAGCAGCTCATCTCCGAATCGACAGGGAAGGACGGCAAGGGGATCATTCCAGTCGGGCTGGAACCGGTCGGCCACGCCTCCGACTACGGCAACGACCGCTTCTTCGTGGTACTCCGAGTTGGCGATGCCTCCGACTTCGACGATGCGGTAGCCGAACTTCGCCAATCGGGGCAGCCGGTGCTCACGTATCAGTTGTCCGACGTCTACGACCTCGCCGCGGAGTTCTTCCGCTGGGAGTTCGCCGTGGCCGTGGCCGGCGCCGCGCTGGGCGTCGATCCCTTCGACGAGCCCAATGTCACCGAGTCCAAGGACAACACGAGCGCAGTCCTCGCCGGCTTTGCCAAGAACGGTTCGCTGCCCACCGAGCCGCCGGTGGCGCAAGACGGCGCCGTCACGAGCTACGGCGGCACGCTTGCCAAACTCCTCGATGAAGTTGCGGTGGGCGACTACGTGGCCCTCATGGCCTACGTGACGCCCAATGCCAAGAACGAGGCCGCCCTGCAAGCACTCCGGCTGGCGATTCGCGACACGCACCGTGTCGCCACCACGCTCGGCTTTGGACCGCGCTTCCTGCACTCCACCGGACAGCTCCACAAGGGTGGCCCCAACACCGGGGTCTTCGTACAAATCACCGCCGACGACCCCGTCGACATCACCATCCCCGACCGGGGGTTTGGTTTTGGCACCCTCAAGGCCGCTCAGGCAGCCGGCGACCTGGCATCGCTGCACAGACATAACCGGCGTGTTATCCGGCTCCACATCAGCGGAGACATGACAACCGCACTCACCCCTCTCACCGAGAGGGTTCACGCCACCGCGAGGGGCTATGCCCCGATGCAGTTGGGATTCGTGGGCCTGGGCCGCATGGGCGCCAACATGGTCGCACGGCTTCGGACCAATGGCTCGCATGACGTCATCGGCTTCGATCCCGATGCATCCGCCCGCGTAGAAATCGGCAAGTTCGGAGCCACCGCCGTCGACTCCTTGCCGGCATTGGTATCACGTCTGACCGTGCCGCGCTGCGTCTGGATCATGGTTCCGGAAAAGGTCATCGAAGCCACGGCGGCCGACCTCATTCAGTTGCTGGATGCCGGCGACACCATCATCGATGGCGGCAACACCAACTACCGCGACACCCAGCGCCGCACAACCATCGCCGCCGGGAAAGGCATCGGCTATGTCGACGCCGGGACATCAGGAGGCATCTGGGGCCGCGAAGAGGGCTATTGCCTCATGGTCGGGGGTGACAGAGCAGTCGTGGAGCGCTACCGTCCGATCTTCGAAACGCTTGCGCCCAAGGACGGATTTCTCCACGTTGGCCCTGCCGGCGCCGGCAACTTCGTGAAGATGATCCACAACGGGATCGAGTACGGCATGCTCCAGGCCTATGCGGAGGGCTTTGCCCTGCTCAACGCCAAACACGATTTCGGCGATTTCGATCTCAAGGCCATCGCCCACCTCTGGAATCAGGGCAGCGTCGTTCGCTCGTGGTTGCTGGAGCTATCCGAGAAGGCATTCGCCTCCGATCCGCACCTCGCCAAACTGCACGGCTTCGTCGACGACACCGGTGAGGGCAGTTGGACCGTCGCCGAAGCCAACGACCTCGACGTGCCCGCACCGGTGATCGCGCTCTCGCTCATGGCGCGGCAGGCATCCCGCCTTCCCGATGCCTTTTCCAACAAGTTCGTCGCGGCACTGCGCCACGAGTTCGGTGGCCACCCGGTCAAGAGCTAGTCGTGTTCTCCCCACCCGAACCCCGTCGCATCCGTTCGAGCCGGTTGCGGGTTCTGGTATCGAGACGTTCCTCGATGCGATTTGTCGCCGACGCCTGTCGCCGCTGCGTCTCGACGCGCGCTTGCGTTCCCGCCGCGGCCCGCCGCACTTCGGTGCACAACTCAAGAGTGGTCATGACGCCGACCCCCATGGACATGACAAGGTCACGCTGCAGGCGATCCGTGGTGGCAACGATGATGTCGTAGTCCGGGCCCTCACGAGTCGCCATAAAGGCCATCCGCTCGATGACATGGTCCGCGGTCGCCAACTTGGTGCCCCAGCGAACGGTTACGCCGTCAATACGCTCCGATTGTGCTGCGCCGCTGCGCTGGTGCGAGTCGAAGACGACGGTCACGTCGACGCCGGTGGCAGCGCCGTACTCCGCGAGCATGCCGATCAGACATGTACGCGCATCTTCCATCCGCCCGGAGTCAGCCAGAGGGCGCAGCATCGGCCACGCATAGATTGCGTTATAGCCATCAACGACGAGTTCCCGCATCCCCCCACCCTACCTGAGATGTTCAGGAGTACTCCTGATGTGGCGGCAATCAAGCGCCCAGAACAACACTGGGCGGCGTGATGTGAATTTGAATGTGAAACTCGATGCCGAGTGCGCTCGACAAACGATGAAGAGTGTCAAAGGATGGGTTGTGGTCACCGGTTTCCAGTCGCGCGATCGCCGGCTGGTGCATACCCACGGTACGGCCGAGCTCCGCCTGAGTGAAGTGGTGATCTGCGCGGTACTTAACGAGTTGGATTGCTACCGCACGAGCAAGGGCTGTACTTTCCCAATGGGCGCGAAAGGCCGGATCCGCCAGGGCCTCAGCCCGAACCTCCGCGTTGGTGGGGAGGTTCTCGAGCACGTCGGCTGGAATCTCGGTGAAGTCGGAACTATCATTCATGGTGATTTCCCCTGTAGCGCGGACAGTCGGTCCCTCGCTGTTTTGTACGCCTGGAGGAATCCCGAAGGGTCGACAGTTGCCTCGGGTCCGACGCCGGCGATGACGAAGAGGTCTTGGCCTGCGCGTTGGTAGAAGGCACGCCATGGACTCTTTCCTCGTCGCGGGCGTAACTCGCGAAGATTGACCGTCCCCTGGATGGCGCTTTGATGTGGAAAGTCGAGTTGGACTCCCATCGCCTCGAGCTTGTCGGCGACATGCTGCAACGCTGTGCGTTCAGCAACGTCAGGAATGGCAAGAAACTCGGCGCGAGCTTCAGGAAGCCAGCGGACATTAGACAGTGACGGCCTCCTCGTGATGATGCGGTTGGCTTGGGCCACTCCACTATAACACCATTTGTTATGTTAGCCACTCTCTCGACAGCGGAACACTCCTGGGCGCAGATGCCACAACCCTTGCAGTAGTCGTAATCAAAGGCGAAGCGCTTGCCGGGACCCAGCTTGATGTCGACAACAGTGCGATAAAGCCACCCGGAATGGTGGGGCGGCCGTGCTGATGCTGCCACCGTACAGTGTTGGCGGCCATCAAACCCAGAAGGAGAGGACGATAGCAGGCCAGAGGTTCGAAGTGGCGGACGTGGTGGATAGTTCTGAGGCAATGGCACGCAGGTCGCACAGAGCGTGCGATCGCAAAGAGCGTAGGGCTGTCGCAACCGGATCGCTACCAAGATCACGGCGACAGCGTGCAAAGTCGGCTTGGTACCGAGTGGCCCTCCGGTTCTGTTTCTAGTGGTGCCCGGCTGCCTAGACCGTCAAATAGATCGCCCCGGGACGAAGGTTCAGATTGAACACGTCGCCGTTGACAACGCCATCGGAACCATCGTCGGCCTCGGCGAGGGGATGGATGATCCGAAGCGGTCTTCCATGCGTCGTAATGATCGGCACCGCAGCCCCAGCATCTTCGCAGCCCCAACCCCGGAAGGCACGCACAGCGGCATCGACCGCAAGCTTGCGCGTCCGAGTCCATCGATCGAGGCGCAGAGCCCCGTACCGCACGATGTCGAGAGTGTCCGCCGCCAGCCTCCAATCGAGAAGCGGATGGTAGGGGGCGTTCGTGGGGTCGCGCAGGCAGCGGTAGCAGGACGTATCGCAAGCATGCAGGGTCGGGTCCGCCCAGCCGTCCGCCAGCTCCTCGACAGATGAGACCAAAGATCCGAAGTTCTCGGGCTGCGCCAGATGGGAGACATACCCAGCGCCATTTTCGATGACGTCCGCAAGGAAGATCTCAGGTTGGAGGCCTTCGGCGACGGTTCCCACGAACCTCACGCCCGCGTCCAGTTCCTTTACCTCGACGTCGAGGTAGATCGCGGCGGCGGCGCGGAACGCGAACGCCAACGACGTCCATGCTGCTCGCCGAGCGGTCGCGATGAGTTCCGAGTGGTCCGGTCCGTTCAATATGCAACGCGACCACCCAGCGGGCGGAGGCACCGCCGCGTGCGCGACGAGGACATCGCTGACCATGATCGCTCCCAGCGCTACGTCGATCGAGTCCTCGCTGAGCTTGGTCCGCGATGTCGGTGAAGCGCACGCGGCGAAAACGCCCCCGTCGGGGGCACTCTTGAACGTGAAGAGCTGGCCTCTGTTGTCGTTGACTGTGAATATTCGAGTGCTCCCCCCGGTCACGTCGAAGCCTGCGGAGAGATGCTGACGCATCCCCTCCCGGTTGATCGCGAGCCGCGGCACCGATGCGCGCGAGAGGCGCTCGACGCTGCCGTCGTAGGCCTCCGGTTTGCCACGCCACTCGGTTCGAAACCCAGAGGGAGACGCGAGCTCGATCCGCCGGAACACAGCGCCAGATGCGCCGCAATTGCTGCAGGTTAGCCCCGGGTCCTCGTCCACGCTCCGACACGCGTCGCACAGCCCGACAGACACCTGGGGTCCGAGCGGTTCATCACCGACTATGGGTCTGCCAGACGGCGCAGGCAAGAGGCTGACGCATCCTATCGAGGTGTATATTCCCTTGTCGACCACGATCTGGTTCCCTGGTGCGAACTCAGAGATGGCCATGCGCATGTCGCGATCGACTGCGCCTCGCGGTGGCCACGGCCGGGACTGGCGTGGCTCGCACGTGTACAGATTGCGGACCTGAGTTGGGAAGCCGAACAGGGGCAAGAATCCGGCCTCCGCGAGCCGCTGGGAGAGGTCTGGGTGCCCGTGCGCGAGGTCAGCCACCGCGGTGACCCGTTCACCAATGGAGCTGGTCGCAGGAAGCAGGTCTTCTGCGCCATCTGCGCATCTGGCTCCCGTGAGCAGCACTTCACACAGACCGATCAACTCGGGCCGCGCCCGATTGATCGCGGCAAGCACCTCGTCTCGATGTCGCGGCCACTCCGCTGCCCCACCGAAGTGGCCGTGGACGTTCGTCCCACCGTCGAAACCGCGCGTTCCCTCCAGGTCGGCAAACCCGCGGCGCATGGCCTCAAGGAACACCACCCGATCGATGATCGGTCGCTGATTCGTGGCCAAGTACGGCGGCGGCGGCGGTTCAGCCGTCATCTCCCGCGGGTTACGGAAGTAGTACTCATCATGCGAGCGTTCGCGCGCGACAGTCACGGCCACCGAAACGGGATCCCCGCGGCGCCCGGCTCGACCGACCCGCTGCTGGTAGTTGAACCGGCGTGGGGGCATGTTGGCCATCATCACCGCAAGTAACGCGCCGATGTCAACGCCCGCCTCCATGGTCGTCGTTACAGACAAAAGGTCGATTCCACTTGGCAACGGGGGCTCGTCCTGCAGGAAGATCCCCTGGAACTGCGCCTGGCGCGCGGCCGAGGCCTCGCGCTCCGTTTGGCCCGTCATCTCTTCCGAGTGCAGCCTCGTAATCGGCGATTGCCGAACCGCAAGCCAGGAGTAGTAGTCATCGTGCCCAGCAAACCGTCCGTTAGCCTTGCGCGGAAGATCGGACCGGCAGTGAACGCACACGCCCGCGCACGGATGAGCGTGGCGCCAATGGCACGCCGGACAATCCCAGGTCGCAGATCCAACCTGGCAGATGTCGAGATCTTGGAGCCGGATCACCCACCGCTGACACGGCTGGTTCGGATGAGGCAAGTTCTCACACGCCCACCGGAGGAGGGACCCGGGTGGCATCTGCGACCGCACTCCCGCTGCCGCCAACCACTGCCTCAACGCTTGAGGAGGATTCTTATCCGGGTCGCGGCCCGGGCGAACGCCCTCGAAGAAGTTGCTCAAGCCAAGGACCCGGATCACGCCCCTGACGACCTTCTCACCAGCTTCGGCGGACAGGCCGGGTGGGAGCGTCACGCGATCGGGCAAGAAGCTCACGAGCCCCAGACCGAGGCTCTCGACATCGC
>JACWAJ010000006.1 GCA_014874355.1 bacterium
CGGGCACAGTCCCCCGAGCCGCCGCTCCCCTTACCTCCGCCATACACAGCACGGCCGGGTGAGGCGATTGCCGGGGCATCGGCATTGGCACCGGCAAACTGGTTGGCCTGAGCCACATTGGCGGCATAGCGGTCGGGGTAGCCGGAATTCTCACCCGCCTGAGCGGCATCGCCCGGCGCCATCTGCTCCCAACCCGAAACACCCATCAGGTGATCGAAGAACCAGTTGCTCGCCCACACCGGGTCCATCCGTTCTTCGAATGATCCATGCATGGCTCTTATCTGGAAGAGCCCCACCGAGTCGCGATCGCCATAGGGGAGGTTTTGCAGGGTGGATTCCGTCAGCGAGGCGGCCAGAGCAATAACCCATGCCGATCGGGGGAAGTTCCGGCCCCTGGCAACTCCGATGATGATGCGGGCATTGGCGGTCTGATCCGCCGACACCGGCCCACTTGCTGACCCACCACCGCCTCCACAATCGGCAGTCGCCTCCTCGGCCCCGAGCAGGGCCGACATAAGCGCCAAGACCATGAATACAGGGACGATGACAATCGCAGCTATCGCAAGACAGCCGATCTTGATGAGCTTCTGGCCCGTCTTGCTCTTCGCCACATGTATGGCGGCCATGGTTACTGGCTCGGGCACAGCGCCCTCCTACGCGCGGAACCGTCCGGAATGATCTTGTTGACCTTTATGGAGTCATACCGTTGTTGAAGGGACAGGCAACGGACAATGGAGTGAAACTGTGTGGTGAAACCGTGGTCGTTGAGTGCAATCACCCCACAGAGAGCGTCTCAACCAGGTAGACTGCGAACGCTCCTTGCGATGCGCCAACGTCAACATGGAAGGTGGCTGACGATGGACTTAGGTGTCCGGCTCGGCGGTTACGGACGGGTTTCGCCACCCGGAGACGTATGGCGTGAAGTGGCGGTGGCGCGTCATGGCCATTCCCGCAAGCACCGGCATCCGAAGCCAACGCCCGGGCGTCCCAACCGATCACGTCCCACCCTCGGGGATCTCACGCCGACCCGGTCGTGGACGCAGCCCGTTCAGGTCGAGAGCCTCCGCGTCTACGAAGGGCGCGGCCACACCCTCGCCCTCCATGTCAACCATGCCCCCGGTGCCGATGTCACGCGGCTCAAGCGCGAGCCACATATAGCGGCATCGGGATCGTTCCACGACGAGGCGACAGCGCAAGCCTGCGTCGACGCGGCCATTCGGGCCAACGACGACCAGATCCGCCACTGGCTCCGTTCCAAGGGCAGTGGACCGTTTGTCGCCGACTTTGACATGGGCCAAACGGTCGGCTCGGTGCTGCGCCGCACGGCTTACAACGAAGCGCTGGCGCGAGGCGAGACACCAACGCCACTGCCGGCCACCGGGGTCAGGATAGTGCTCCGGCGCTCCCCGGACTTCGCAAGCGGTTTTTTCGTGCGCACCGCCTATCCGCTGCTGCTGCAGCAGTCCATGGCGCACACTCAACCGCTCGACGTGGCCCCGCTGGATCTCTACGAAGGCGACGGCTACACACTGGCCCGCAACGTCGACATTGCCCCATGGCAACTGGTCGAGCGTCTCGAGAACGAAGACGGCATCGCAGCGGCGTCACGCTTCATCGATGTAGACACGGCCCAACGCGCCGTCGAGAAGGCGATCTCCGAGAGGACCGCGGACATCCGGGACTGGCTGGCAACGGAAGCCCCGCGGCCATTCACGACCAGCATCGCCCTCGACGAGCCCATCGGAGTCGTACTCAGCCGTGACTCCCTGGAACGCGGGAAACAGCAGCCGGTGGCGTCAAACCGAGTTCACCTGGTGTTGGTACGGTCGGACAAGTACGAGTGCGGCTTCTACGTCAAGACCGCCTACCCGCTGCTTCCCTGGTAGACGTTCTTAGACGGAAACCGTTGGCGCATGGCGCACGCGATCACCCAAGGCCCAAAAGTGGAGCAGCATCGTCGGGACGAGCAGGGGCACGCCGATTAGAACCGCCACCGTATCGACGGGACCACCAAAGATGCGGAACCACATCAGAACGAAAACCACCAGCCCTACAAGTGCAGTATTGCGGCGGCCCCAGCCGGTATGCACGAGCTGGGGCCGCCGGTGCAGGAGAAAGACCACCGGCGTCGCCAGCATCGGTCCCATATAGCGAACCAGGATGAGAATCGCCAGCCACAGTGGCACGATTCCGACCTGCCAGGAGCTAACCGCCGCCACGGAGAAAAAGAGCGCATCCATTGCGGGATCGATCGCCTGCCCCAACTCGGTGATCGGCCCTGCGCTCCGTGCGACCAGACCATCCACATAGTCGAGCATGCCCACGCAGCCACCAACGCTACACCAGAGGATGAGCCCGAGATTGCCCGGAAGCGGCAGGCTAGTGGTGAGGAGAAGCGGCAGACAGCTCCATGCGCGCATAGCCGAGAGCCCATTGGGTATGCCGTAGTAGCTGAGCCGACCTCCACCCGGAATCACCAGCAGTGGTGCCCCTCCGACCATGAACAGGCTGACAAAGGCCCACCACAGCGCACCACCGAGACTTACCTCGACAAAGCCACCACCATGAAGCCAAGCCACCACAAGGCAGAAGCCCTCGGTATAGGCCAGCCCGAAAACCAGCCACCTGGCCAGCGAGACTCGCAATTGACGGCTTTGGCCAAGCAGCGTGATGGCCTGTGTAAACAGTGCCACAAGTCCGGCGTCTAGTCGAGTGCCAGGCAGGTGGTGGTCTTGAACACGCCCTCGGCAGCCTGGATCTTGTCGACCACGAGGCAACCGATGCCACTCACGTTCTCAGCCTCAACCTCGGCGATGAGGTCGAAGTCGCCTGTGATAGCGTCCACTTTGATCACGCCTTCTTGACCCCGAAGGCTCTTGACCACCGACAGCGCGCGACCCGCGTTGGCAGTAATGAGAATGTATGCGCGAACCAATGCTTTTCTCCTAGCGGCTGCCGACTGTAGCACTCAACAAGGTCTACAGTGAAGTTATGCCCTGGAACCTGCTCTTCCGACTCGTGGCTTCACTGCTGGTGCTGGCGGGCTTCGCCCGGGCACGCCGGAGTCGGGCATCCGGAAAGCCGGCGTTCGACCCGCGTCGCCTGCACCACACAGTTGCACGCGCTCGCGAAGGGATGTCGTTGCTGGGCCGGGTCGTCGGGATGGCGACCACAATGCTCGTCACGATCGTGACCGCAACAGCGGCGCTAACCCTGCTGGCGCCCGGCCCGGGGTGGCTTGCCGCCGTATTCGGTGCAATTGCATTGCTGGCGCTGGCAGCGACTGCGGCGGAGGCACTCCGACTGCGCACCGAAATTCGGTGGCTGCGCCACCGCCGGGCTCTGGAGTTGACCGGCGAGACGCTCGATGAGACAGAGGTCGATTCCGGTACCCCGTCACAGAGCCCGCCGGCTTAGCCCGCCATCACCAATCCTGCCGGGAAATACACCACCTCCCCTGATCGACGTAATGTTGGCGCCATGGCACTACGCCGACGGCGCCGCTTCCCCGACGAAACCGACTACTCGGACCACAACCTCTTCCCGGGCATGGCTCCCAACGTACCGGTTCCTTTCGTTCGCCCGCGCGATTTCAGCTTCGCGTCGGTCCAGTCTGTGATGGCACCGTCTTCCAACCTGCTGGCGCTCATCGACATAGAGCGCCAATTCATTTCCCCTACTGGACCTCTTGCACGCTCTGACGGCGGCCTACTCGATGAGACCTCGCTCGCCATGGTCGAATTCGAGTTGCTCAACTGCGTCACCGCCAAGCCCATATTCGACGCCGAGCCCGCCGGCCCCTTCCTCAGGATGGCACTACTTTGGGGCCGATTCAGTGAAATCACTCCAGATAAAGACCAGCGCGAACGCGCCGACGCGCGGGAAGCCGATGCCTTCAATGCAGCGTGGCAGGAACTGTTCGCGGAATCACATCACTCGCGCAACGGGCCGGAGCGACAGGCATACCACTATCGCTGGACCGCGACACTGATCCTGGAGCATTTTGCCGAGGCGGCCGCAGGGCGAGATGTCGCCCGAGCAGCCTGGGTGATGGCGGCAGCCGCACACCAGAAGATCGCCGAACACGCCCGCCATCGCAATCTGCGCCGCGCCCACAAACACATGGCCCGCATCGACAAGGCTCGCTCCAAGGGTTGAAAACGCTGCCGCGAAACACCCCCACGCGGTCTGAAAGGCGCCCCGCCCCATAATTAACGTGAACCATGAAGCCCACTGACGTAGGGGATCCCACCTACTTCCACAAGGTCGTGGACTGCCAGTGGACCTGTCCCGCCCATACCAACGTGCCCGAATACCTACGTTTGATAGCACAGGGGCGGTACACCGACTCCTACATGGTCAATCGGAAATCGAACGTCTTTCCGGGGATACTCGGGAGAACGTGCGACAGACCGTGTGAGCCCGCCTGCCGCCGCCAGCGGGTGGACGGCATGCCCGTAGCCATCTGCCGGCTCAAACGGGTGGTCGCCGATCTGCGCGATGACATCGAAGATCGACTGCCACGCATCCCGCAACGCAAGAACTCCAAGCGAGTGGCCTGCATCGGCGCGGGGCCGGCTTCGCTGACCGTGGCCAACGATCTGATGCCACTGGGATACGAGGTCGCGATCTTCGAACGGCTCGACAAGCCCGGCGGCCTGATGCGGACGAGCATTCCAGCATTCCGCCTGCCCCAGTCCGTGCTGGACCAAGAGGTCGGCGCCATCCTCGACATGGGCGTCGAGGTGCACTACAACTCCCCGGTCGCCAGTCTCAGGGCACTTCGAGAAGAGGGCTTCGACGCCATATTCGTGGGCAGCGGTGCCCCTCGCGGCAAGGATCTCGAACTTCCCGGACGCCACGACACGAATCGGATCCATATCGGCATCGATTGGCTGCAGTCGGTCGCATTCGAGCACATCGATTCGATCGGCGAACGCGTGCTGGTCATCGGCGTCGGGAATACGGCGATGGACTGCTGCCGTTCCTCGCGCCGGCTGGGGGGCAAGGAGAGCAAAGTCATGGCCCGCCGGCCCCGGGAATTCTTCAAGGCATCCCCCTGGGAATTGGAGGATGCCGAAGAGGAAGGCGTGCAAGTCATGGTCAACCATGCGCCCCGACGGTTTGTCACAGTTGACGGTCGCCTCACCGGCATGGAGTTCGACCGGCTGGAGTGGGATGGCGAGGCAACGCATTCCAAAGTCGTAGATACCGTTTTCATGCCTTGCGACGACGTGATACTCGCAATCGGTCAGGAGAATGCATTCCCCTGGATCGAGCGAGACCTGGGAATCGAGTTCAACGAACGCGGCATTCCGGTGGTCGACAGAACCACCATGGAGTCGACCCTGGCCGGCGTCTTCTTCGGCGGCGACTCCGCTTGGGGCCCCAAGAACATCATCTGGGCCGTCGAGCATGGCCACCAAGCCGCCATCTCGATCCACAATCACTGCCGGGGCATCCCGGTCAACGAACGTCCCCAGCAGTCGATGCAACTAAACAGCCAGAGGATGGGACTGGGCGAGTGGACCTACCACAACGACTACAACCCATCCCCCCGGCAGAAGATGGTGCACACCGAACTCACCCGAAGGTTCTCTCAACTCAATATCGAAGTCGAGTTGGGATTCTCTGCGGAACAAACCGCACGCGAAGTCGAGCGCTGCCTGAATTGCGATGTGCAGACCGTCTTCACCGCATCGTTGTGCATAGAGTGCGACGCCTGCATCGATGTGTGTCCGTTGCAGTGCCTGACCATCACAACTGCCGACAAGGAAGGTGAGCCCGAACTCCGAAACCGACTTTCGGCTCCCGCAAACAATCTCGAACAGGCGATTTACGTTTCCGCACCCTTGCCCCAAACCTCGAGACTCATGGTCAAGGATGAGGACGTGTGCGTTCACTGTGGACTGTGCGCCGAGCGCTGTCCGACAGAGGCGTGGAACATGGACAAGTTCACACTTGCCATACCTTATGCGAAAACTCCAGAACCAATTCACGCCGTATGAGAGGCTTTAGACGCAATTTCCATGCCCACACAAATCCCGCCTAAAGCACCGGCTTTGGTCAACGACTTCGCAGTGAAGCTGGCCAACGTAAACGGCACCGGCTCGGCCAGCGCGAACAGCCTTCTGGTGCAGGCGATATTCCGTATGGGCATTCCGGTATCAGGGAAAAACCTCTTTCCGTCGAACATTCAAGGCTTGCCCGCGTGGTACGAGATTCGTGTCAACCCTGCGGGGTACACCGCACGTGCCACCGCGTACGACATCGTGGTCGCCATGAACACCCAGACGTACAAACAGGACATTCCCGAAGTGCGCCAAGACGGTTACCTCATGTACGACTCCACTGCACCGCTCAATGCCGACCAGCTACGGAGCGACATCACACTGCTGGGCGTTCCATTCGCGCAGATGTGCAACGAGAGATTTCACAATCCCCGCGAACGGACACTCATGCGCAACATCGCTTATGTCGGTTCGCTCGTCGCCGTCCTGGGTATCGACATGGACGTCATCACCGAACTGATGGACAACAAGTACGCGGGCAAAGAGAAGCTACGCGCATCCAATGAGCTGGCGCTCCGCCTCGGGTTCGACTACGCAGTCGAACACTTCGAGTGTCCGCTTCCCTGCCACGTCGCCAAGATGCACGCAACGGATGACAAGATCCTGATCGACGGCAACACGGCGGCCGCACTTGGCTGCCTCTATGCAGGGGCCACCGTCGCAGCGTGGTATCCGATCACCCCGTCAACCTCGGTCATGGACGCGTTCACGCGGCTCTGCCGAAAGTACCGCCGTGACCCAACGACCGGCAAGAACAACTACCTGATTCTCCAAGCCGAAGATGAACTCGCGGCCATAGGAATGGTTATCGGAGCGAACTGGAACGGGGCACGAGCGTTCACCGCCACTTCCGGACCCGGGATCTCTCTGATGAACGAACTTCTGGGTTTCGCGTACTACACCGAGATCCCGGCTGTCGTCATCGACGTACAGCGGACCGGACCCTCGACAGGAATGCCGACACGAACTCAGCAGTCCGACATTCTCGCCTGCGCCTACGCATCTCACGGCGATACCCGACACATACTGCTGTTCCCCGGAAACCCGGCGGAGTGTTTCGAGTTTGCGGTGAAGTCGTTCGACCTCGCCGAACGCTTCCAGACGCCGGTCATCATGCTGTCGGATCTCGACATTGGGATGAACGATTGGGTCGCGCCGAAATTCACTTGGGATGATGCGTATGTTCCAGATCGCGGCAGGGTTCTCGGTGCCGGGGAACTCGATGCGATGACCACGTTCTACCGATATTCAGACGAGGATGCCGATTTCGTAACCCCCAGGACGCTCCCTGGTGTGAATTCAAAAGGCGCCTACTTCACTCGTGGTTCCGGACACACCAAGCTGGGGACTTACACGGAAACTCCCGCCGACTACCAAGCGGTCATGGACCGGCTGGCACAAAAACACGCCGCAGCGGCCAGGTACATGCCAGAGCCGGCCATCCAGCTCCAGCCCGAAGCTCGTATCGGCGTGGTGACGATCGGTGGATGCGACCTCGCTGTGCGCGAAGCCGTCGATCTGCTGGGTCGCGATGGGATTGCCGCCGATTTCATGCGCATCAAGGGATTCCCGTTTGGGCAGGCGGCGGAGGGTTTCCTCGACTCCCATGACACCATCTTCGTGGTGGAGCAGAACCGAGATGCCCAGCTCCGTTCGCTGCTCGTTCTCGAAACTCGAGTGCCCAAGGACAAGTTGCACTCCGTCCTCTCGTACGGCGGGTTCCCCCTAAGTGC
>JACWAJ010000034.1 GCA_014874355.1 bacterium
GGCGAAAGCCCATGCCTCCAGCAGCGCTCCAGAAGCCCTGGATAGTTCGCTCGTGGACCCCAACACAAGCTGCCTCTCCGCTCCGGCCCACTGTCTCGCATCTAAGTGGACTGGCTCAGTATCCAAGGGATTCCACGTATACGAAAAAGGGGAGAGGCGTTGGGCTCTCCCCTTTTTCACCGCTTCAGGTTCGGCTCAGCCGACCTTCTGCAGGTTGCGGGCACGCGGGCCCTTGGGGCTATCAACTATGTCGAAGGTGACGCTTTCACCTTCCTCTAGGGAATCGAAATCGACAGTGGTGACCTCGGTGCGGTGAAAGAACACCTCATTACCGTCATCGCCACGCACGAAGCCAAAACCCCGGTCCGGAATAATCTTCTTGATACGACCAGCAGGCACGATTTTGTCCTCCAGGACACTTGCTGACAACGGGTAGGTAGCCCTTGCCGGCGCCGCCCCGAGGGGATGGGTTCCGCGTCAGCGAACGGGACCGGTTCGGCCAACCGATTTGGGTAGTGGCTTTCGTCGGTGGCGCGGCCACCGTAATTGACACTTCAATTGAGGATAGCAGGATGGGCCCGGTACCCGCCCGTTCAGCTGGTGCAGCGAACTAGAAGACGAAGAGGTCGAGACCACCCGCCACCGTGAGCACCTGGCCGGTGATGTAGCGCGCCTCGGAAGACACCAGGAAACAGATGGCGTGAGCAATGTCTTCGGGCTCACCCAGTGATCGCATTGCGGTGCGCAGCACCATGCGATCGTTCATCTTGGGATTTCCCGCTTTCATCGCCTCGGTGCCGATGACCCCCGGGGCGATGATGTTGGCGGTGATGCCGAAGCGAGCCCCCTCGAGCGCCATCGACTTGCCCAAACCGATAAGCCCCGCCTTGGTTGCAGAGTACGAGGCCTGGCCGAAGCCCCCGAGAGTGCCGGCCACCGACGCCATATAGATGATGCGGCCCCAACTCTGCTCGCGCATGTACGTCCACGCTGCTTTGGTGCAGTTGTAGGCCCCGGTCAGGTTGACGTTGAGATCACGCTGCCACAGGTCGTCGCTCTGGTTCTCGATCTGGGCCACATGATCGAGAGTGCCGGCGTTGTTGACGAGGATATCGATGGAGCCGAAATCCCGTTTGACCTGCGCGAATACTCCCTTGACCTGATTGGCGTCGGTGACATCGAGCTTCATGGCCACCGAGCGCCGGCCCATGCGCCGAATCTCATCGCTGGTCTGTTCGGCATAGACCACGTGCTGCGAGGTGAAGAGTTGCGCCAGAGCCGACTGTGCCTTCTCCGCGGTCTGCTGGAGTGTTGGGTCAGATTCGAG
The DNA here is from genome assembly GCA_014874355.1 of bacterium. Lineage (GTDB taxonomy): Bacteria > Chloroflexota > Dormibacteria > Aeolococcales > Aeolococcaceae > JACWAJ01. The sequence continues at coordinate 1,328 of JACWAJ010000034.1, forward strand.
GAGGATGTCGGTGACGACGACGTCGGCACCGGCACGGGCCAGAGCCAGGCAGTCGGCACGGCCGAGACCCCGCGAGCCGCCGGTTACGAGGGCTACCTTGCCGGTCAGATCGAACATCTCAGTATCTCCTTCACACGCCGCAGTGAACACTCCAATTAGTGACCAGAAGGATATCGGTTCGTACGTGGGTTAGATTGGTGGTCCGAGAGCGCGCCCAGCACCAGTAGGTTCGCAGAGACTACGCCGCGTAGAATGCGTCGGACATGGACATGGAGCCTTTGCCAGTGACCCCGCCGCCGCAACGCCACCTCCGCGCCCCCCGCGCCCCGTCATTGCCGGTTGCTGAGCGCACCGTGCTGCTTTGGGGGGACAGCGCACGCTTCCCCAACATCTTCTACCGAAGCAATTTCCTGGCCGGTGACCCGTTTGCCGTCGTCGACGACGGCAAGTGCACCACCGTCTGGGTCAATGACATGGAGTTGGAGCGGGCGCGAAAAGAGGTGAAGCCGGGTGTCGTGGTCCGATCAACCTCCGAGCTTGCTCCCAGCCAGGACTTGCGCGACCGGGCCAAGGCCGCCGGCGCCGATAGGTCGTCGCGCATCCTCGCCGCCATCTGCGAAGCCCACGGTCTAAGTCAGGTGGCCACCGACCGCAGCTTCCCGGCACTGGAGGTCAGTGAACTGGCCAAGCTGGGGGTCGACGTAGCCGTCAACAAGCGGCTCTACCTGGCTGAGCGGCGCATCAAAACTGCTGCGGAGATCGAAGCCATCGCGGTGACGCAGAACGCTGCGCAAGACGCGGTGCAGCACGTCATCGACTTCATCGCCAAGGCACCGGTTCGCAACGGAGTTCTGTACCACCAAGGCCGCCCGCTCACCGGCCAGGACCTGGTCATGATCGTAGAGCGACGGCTCCTCGAACTCGGATGCGCCGCCGAGTCGACGATTTGCTGCGGCGGACCCGATTCGGCAGCACCTCACAAGACGACGTCTCCGGTGCTACGGGCTGGCCTGCCCATAGTTCTGGACATCTTCCCGTACCACAAGCAGACGCGGATGTGGGGCGATATGACACGCACCGTGGTTCGCGGCAAGCCCAAGCCCGAGGTTCTGAAGATGTGGCAGGCGGTAAAAGAGGCGCAGGAGGCGGGGCTCGCCGCCGTACGGCCGGGGGTGACGGGGGCGGAGATCCATCGCGCCGTCTGCGATGTACTCGCCAAACACGGCTACGCGTCCGACACCGACGGCTACCGAGACATTCCGTCAACGGCCCGCTACATCCACGGCACCGGCCATGGTGTCGGGCTCGAGGTCCACGAAGCGCCCCGCGTCGCCGCCAGCAGCGACGAGCCGCTTCGCGAGGGTGACGTCATCACCATCGAACCCGGCCTGTACCACCCCGACCTCGGTGGTATCCGCATCGAGGATCTGGTGGTCGTCACCAAGGCCGGTTACCGCCAGCTAACCCCGCTCCCCAAGGTTTTCGAGTTGGACAAGTTCGGCTATGCCTTGCGGTCGCCAAGAACGTAACGGCCGATGACGAGACGCTGGATCTCGGCAGTGCCTTCCCAGATCTGGTAGATCTTGGCGTCGCGCATGAAGCGCTCAACCGGGTAGTCCTTGATATACCCGTAGCCGCCGAGGATTTGGACAGCATCGGTGGTGACACGCATCGCCACATCGCCCGCGAAAAGCTTGGCCATGGAACCGGTCGCGCCCAGCGGAAGCTGGTTCTCCGCCCGCCATCCGGCCCGCCAGGCGAGGAGACGAGCGGCATCGATCTCCGTGGCCATGTCGGCGAGTTTGAAACCTATCGCCTGATGCTTGGCAATCGGTTTGCCGAACGACTTGCGCTCCAGCGCATAGTCACGCGCAAACTCGAAAGCAGCACGCGCAATGCCGACGGCTCCGGCCGCTATGAGCGGACGGGTCGCCTCGAGCATGAGCATGGCGCCGATTGCACCCGGACCGGTGAGATTGCCTTCCGTGTCGTAGCCCAGCCGCGCATCCTCGGAAACCAGGCAATCCTCGAAGATGACCTGGGCGGTGTGGGACGCGCGAACGCCCATCTTGCGTTCTTTGCGCCCCTGCCGCATACCCGGGTTGTCTTTCTCGACAACGAAACCGGCAATCCCGGCAGGACCGAGTTGCTTGTCGGTGGTGGCGAAGACGACATGGACGTCGGCGATGCCTCCGTTGGTGCAGAACTGCTTGGTGCCGTTTAGCAGCCACCCGCCTTCGACCTTGGCCGCAGTCATCTCGAGCGCCAGCGAGTCGCTGCCCGAGTTGGGCTCGGTCAGTCCCATGGCTCCGAGACGAAGCTCCTTGGGATCGCTCAGCAAGCCGAGATACTTGCATCTCTGTGCCTCGGTCCCCATCGCCAGGATGCCCGCTCCGGCAAGACCTGAAGCCTGGATGGAGACCGCCATACCGGCATCACCCCACGCCAACTCCTCGGCCAGGATCAGTGAGGTGATGAAGTCGACCCCTCCCCCGCCATACTCCTCGGGGTAGCTCGACGAGGGTCCCAAACCAAGTTCGTGGGCCTTGTGCATGATCTCCCACGGAACCTCCTCGCGCTCGTCGTAGTAGTCGGCCTTGGGCCGCATTTCGTTGATCGCGAACTCATGGGTGAGTTTGCGGATCTCCTCCTGCTCCTCAGTGAGACTGAAGTCGAGCGCCATGAGCGAAAGTCTCCTTACAGGCCGGGCTGACCCGGATTGTCTACGGACAGCCGGACGCTGGCCCGGCCGTTGGTGAGTACACGATCGCCACGCCCGGAGATCGCCTCAAGTTTCAGGTGGATGAGTTGGTTCATCGCATCGACATCGACCACCCGCCCCGTGCACAGGAGCGTGTCGCCGGGCTGGAGCGGTTTGGAGAAACGGCACGCAAGACCCTGCACTCGCGCATAGCCCCCAGCCCAACGGGCCACCGCCTCGGCGAGAATCGCCATCTCCAACAGGCCGTGGGCGATGGTGCCGGGCAGCCCGACAGATCGGGCGAAATCGGGATCGACGTGAATTGGGTTGTGGTCACCCGAAGCGTTGGCGTAGGCGTCGATCTGAGATTGGGTAACGCGCCGTTCCAGCAGGGGCATCTCGTCGCCGACCTTCACTGTGAGCAGGTCCATCGCGATCATCCCCCACCCCTGATGACCATGAGGGAGTAGCCCCGACAGACGGTGGCGCCGTCGGCGGAGCGAACGGCCTCGACATCAATACCAACGTACGTGAGGCTGCGCTTCTGTTCCACTGAAACGATCGTGCAGTTGGCGTCAACGACATCCCCGACGCACACCAGATGGGGCCATTCGAAATGCTGCTCGCCATGCACCAGATGGGCCATGTCGAGGCCCACCTCCGCATCGGCAAAGAGTTGGCCCATCGTGGGGAATACGCAATAGACGGCTGCAAAAGTGGGCGGCACAGTCCCTGCCGCAAAGGGTGTGTCATCTCCGGCGATGGCGGCGGCGAAGGCGGCGACATGCTGCTGGTCGACGACCTGGCCCAACGCCTTGTAGCTACGCCCGACATGACTCTGGTCAGGCACGTAGTTCTCTATCCGACCGCGAACTCAACATTCCACGCCGGACTCTAGGAGCCCTATCGCATAGGTGTCAACGCGACCCCTGCGACAACTCGGCAACGCTGATGGGAGACGCTACAGATCAGACCAGTCCCGCGTATACCGTGGCGCGATGGAAGCGAACGCGACATCGAGGGCAACGAAATACGAGACGCAGCCCGAGACGGCCGACGACACCAGCGCTCTGATCCAGGCAGTTGGGACACACCGCCTGTTCTACCGCAAACTCAGCGGGCACCGATTTGAGCGGAAGTTGTACTGGCACGTACTTTCTTATGCCATTGCCCTTACACTATAATCTGATAGCTGCACTATCACCCAAGCTGATCCCGATGTCAGGGGGTAAAATCGCCGCATCTACATGCGGCTGGTGATGTTAGGCACGTAGTCAATCAGCAAGGCTGCCCGGGTGGGTGGGGTGTATCACGCCTTCGTGCCGGACCTACTGGCGGGTTGGGACTCCCGGCTGACCGCGTCCACCATCGCGGCTCTGACCGATGCCGAGGTGGTTCTGCGTGACCTTCAGCGCGATGCCCGTGATACTCCTGCGCTGGAGGCGGTGGCCCGGCCATTGCTGCGTGCAGAGTCGGTCGCGAGTTCTCATATCGAGGGTCTGGATCTGAGCTTCCGCAGGCTTGCCGAAGCGGAGTACGCCCCAAGCAAGGCGAACGAGTTGGAACTCAGTGTGTTGGGAAATGTGCAGGCGATGGAACGGGCGATCGCGGTAGGGACAGGCGCCGGCGTCTTCACGGTCAATGACCTCATTGCTATGCACCAAAACCTATTTGACGGTACCCGAGAAGCGGTCATCGCCGGGATGATCCGTACGGTCCAAAACTGGATCGGCGGCAATAGCTACACGCCGGTTGGGGCGACCTACGTTCCGCCGCCGCCGGATTGTGTCCCCGCTCTCCTCGATGACCTGTGCGGCTTTGTCTCGCGAGACGACCTATCGCCGCTGCTGCAGGCCGCCGTTGCGCATGCGCAGTTCGAGAATATCCATCCATTCCCTGACGGCAACGGGCGGGTCAGGCTATGTCTCATTCATGCGGTTCTCGTACGTCGCGACGCGGCGCCACTGTTTGTGCCGCCTGTCAGCGTGCGTCTTGCTGCGGATCCCGGCGAGTACGTTCGCGGACTCACCGCGTATCGAGGCGGGAATCTTGATACGTGGGTGAGTATCTTCGTCGAGGCGACCGCGCACGCAACTGTTGCGGCACAACGATTCGTTGGTGATGTCGCAACGCTTGTCCGCATGTGACGCGAGCGCATCGGCGGTCGTGAGGATGCGGCAGCTGTGCGCCTACTTTCCCTTTCGCCAGGAGTGCCGGTCATCGACTCGTCCGGTGTTGCCAAGCGCCTCGAGGTTTCAGTCCAGTCTGCGCTAACGGCTCTGCACACGCTGGAGGGGGCGAGCATCCTCACTCCGCTGCGAGCATCGCGTTGGGGACAGGCCTGGCGTGCGGACGATGTCATAGACCTCTTGACGGACTTTGAACAACGCGTGTCTCAACGTCGCGGTGGCCGCGCCGATGATGGCGTTCCACTGACGGAGAGACTTGCGCGTCTCACCCGACGTAGAGAGCGGCTGGGTCGGGTCAACGAAGTGCCCTGACGACGACGGCCGGCCGCTGTGCGGCCTGCTCTCGTTCAGCCTTGCTGTGGTGTGGAGTCTGCGTATGTAACCCAGGCGATTTCGTCTGGCCGGTGATCTCGCTCCGTGGTGCTACTCTCAGACGGCCCCGAAACTTGCTTATTACCTGTCGGCGCGCGTGCAAAGAGGACTGTTTCACATGGCAACTGCCACTACCAAGGATCGTCCGGGCGATATGCCCACCACTGCCGGACCCAATGCGGTCAAGGGCACCAAATGGGTGTACACGTTCGAAGAGGGCAGCGCCGAGATGCGCAATCTCCTCGGCGGCAAGGGCGCGGGCATTGCCGAGATGACACGCGCCGGCTTGCCGGTGCCGCCTGGCTTCACCATCACGACTGCGGCGTGCAACGCCTTCTACGACGCCGGCAAGCAGTTTCCCGAGGGAATGTGGGAGCAGACGCTGGCGGCCCTGGCACACATCGAAAGCAAGACGGGCAAGGGTTTTGGGGATCCCAAGAATCCGCTGCTGGTGAGTGTGCGCAGTGGTGCCAAGTTCTCCATGCCCGGAATGATGGATACGGTCCTGAACCTCGGGCTCAACACGAAGACGCTGCAGGGGATGACTGAACTCACGAACGACGAGCGTTTTGCGCTCGATGCCTATCGCCGGTTCATTCAACTCTTCGGCAAGATCGTCTACGGCATCGACGGCCAGGCCTTCGAGGCTGCCCTCGACGCCAAGAAGGAAGCCACCGGCGCCAAGACGGACGCCGACCTCGGCCCAGTCTCGCTGCGGGAAGTGGTGGCCGAGTTCAAGGCGATCTTCCAGGCCGAGACAAAGGAAACCTTCCCCGAAGAGCCGGTGGAACAACTCCGTGCGGCGATTGGCGCGGTGTTTGCGTCGTGGGGCAACAAGCGTGCCACCGATTACCGCAATTTCAACAAGATCCCGCACAACCTTGGCACCGCGGTCAACGTCCAGTCGATGGTGTTCGGCAACATGGGTGCCGATTCCGGTACCGGCGTTGCGTTTACGCGCGATCCCAGCACCGGTGAAAAGGCGCTGTTCGGGGAGTACCTCACCAACGCGCAGGGTGAAGACGTGGTCGCCGGCATCCGCACGCCCAAGCCGATCTCGGCGATGGATGAGGATCTGCCCGCGGCGTACAAGCAGTTTGCCGAGATCGCTCAGCGCCTCGAAACCCATTACCGCGACATTCAGGACATGGAGTTCACGGTCGAGCGCGGCACGCTCTACATGCTGCAGACCCGCAGCGGCAAGCGCACGGCGCAGGCGGCGGTGAAGGTCGCTGTCGACATGGTGCATGAGGGCCTCATCTCGAAGGAAGAGGCGGTGCAGCGTGTCGAGCCAACTCAGGTCGATCAGCTGTTGCACACCCGTCTGGACCCGAAGGCCCAACTCAAAGTTCTGGCGACCGGCCTGGCGGCATCGCCCGGCGCGGCCTACGGCAAGGCGATGTTCGATGCCGATCTCGCCGAGACCATGGCCAAGCAGGGTGAGCGCGTCATTCTGGTGCGCATCGAGACCAATCCCGATGACGTCCACGGGATGATCGCGGCGCAGGGTGTCCTGACGGCGCGTGGTGGCAAGACCTCGCACGCCGCCGTCGTCGCCCGAGGCATGGGCAAGCCGTGTGTGGCCGGCGCCGAGTCGATCAAGGTGGATCTCGAAACCCGCCAGTTCATGGCCGGTGGCACGGTCGTGAAGGAAGGTGAGTACTTCACCATCGACGGCTCCACCGGACGGGTCATCGCCGGTCAGGTCCCGATGATCGAGCCGGAGATTTCCGGAGACCTCGAGCAGATACTCCTTTGGGCGGACGGACTGCGCCGCCTACAGGTGTGGGCCAACGGCGACTATCCGCGCGATGCGGAGCTGGCGCGAAGCTTTGGCGCTCAGGGCATCGGTTTGTGCCGCACCGAGCACATGTTCATGGAGCAGGATCGCCTGCCCATCGTTCAGGCGATGATCCTGGCGGACACCGAAACCGAGCGGCGCGCTGAGCTTGCCAAGCTGCTGCCGGTGCAGCGCGACGATTTCTACGGCATCCTCAAGTCGATGCACGGTCTTCCGGTCGTGATCCGGCTGATCGATCCGCCGCTCCACGAGTTCCTGCCCTCACTCGAGGAACTGCTGGTTGCGGTCACCGAGGCCAAGGCACTGGGTAAGCCGGAGGCCGAGTGGCGCGATCAGGCCAAGATGCTGGCTGCGGTTCGCAACCTGCACGAGCAGAACCCCATGCTGGGTCTGCGCGGATGCCGGCTTGGACTGATGTTCCCCGAGATCATCGAGATGCAGGCTCGGGGCATCATTGAGGCCGCGATTGCGCTGAAACGGGAAGGTGTCGACGTTCATCCCGAGATCATGGTGCCGCTGGTTGGCACGGTCGAGGAACTGCGTCGCACTCGTGAGGTCATCGTTTCGACCATCGACACGGTCTTCGCCGAGTCGAAGACGAAGGTGGACTACCAGGTGGGCACGATGATCGAGGTTCCTCGGGCTGCGCTGATCGCCGGCGATATTGCCGAGGTGGCCGAGTTCTTCTCGTTTGGCACCAACGATCTGACCCAGACGACCTTCGGCTACAGCCGCGATGACGCCGAGGGCAAATTCCTGCTCAAGTACGTCGAGGATAAGGTCCTTCCCGAGAATCCCTTCGAGTCGCTCGATCGCGATGGGGTGGGCCGTCTTATGCGCATGGCCGTCACAGAAGGGCGCGCCAAGCGACCTGAGATGATGGTCGGCATTTGTGGGGAGCACGGTGGCGATCCCGCATCGATTGCGTTGTGTGAGGAACTCGGTCTCGACTACGTTTCGTGTTCGCCGTATCGCGTGCCGGTGGCCCGTCTGGCTGCGGCACACGCGCGATTGGCGGCAACGGAACGCGATCGCTATCCTCGTGGTGATGCCTGATCGCGTTCGGCTCCGCAAGCTGGCGACACGTTGTGGTCGTCCCGAAGCTCTCGATGTCGGCCCGGAAGTCGTTGATGGCTTTGAGGTTGCGCCGCCTTCGCCGGGGATGGCCTATGTCGTCTCGCACGGTGGCACTGCATCCGAGAGTGCAGTTGAAGCGTTCTCGACCACGCCGGTTCGGGTGGTGATCATCGATAGGAAGTTGGGGATGGTGACGCTGCTGACCGATAACTCGCGGTACGCCGTAGAGATCGTCGGTCGTTAGGGCCTGGATATGGCTTCGGACGCGGTTGCCGAGATCAAGGCGCGTCTGGACATCGTCGATGTCATTGGCAGCTACGTTTCGTTGGTTCGGAGCGGGCGTAGCTTCAAAGCGCTCTGTCCCTTTCATTCCGAAAAGACACCATCGTTCACTGTGTCGCAAGAGCGTCAGGCTTGGTATTGCTTTGGCTGCTCTGAGGGGGGAGACGTATTCTCCTTTGTCGAGAGGATCGAGCGCAGCGATTTTTTGAGTGCCCTGCGTCTGCTTGCCGAGCGCGCCGGCGTCGAACTCGAGGAGCGTTCGCCGGGGAAAGAGCGCGGTGCGGCGAGTCGCCGCCGGCGCACACTCGAACTCAATGGCAAGGCCCAGGCCTACTTCGAACATGTTTTGTGGGAGACGACTGCGGGGGAGGCGGGTCGTAACTTGCTGGAGGGCCGCGGTGTCAACTCGGCTCTGGCTAGAACTTTCGGCGTCGGGTTCGCCCCCGCCGGTGGGCGTGGTGAGGATGCCCTGGTGCGGTACCTGGTCGGCCGTGGCGCGAGCCTGGATGAGGTGGTCGACGCTGGTCTGGCACACCATTCTCGGGGCGGTGGAGGGCGGGATCGATTTCGCCACCGTCTGATCTTTCCGATTCGCGATGAGCGCGGCCAGGCCATTGCCTTTGGCGCACGAGCGCTGGGTGACGACCAGCCGAAGTACCTCAACTCGCCGGAGACGGCCGTCTACCACAAGTCATCGGCGTTGTTTGGTCTCGACCTTGCCAAGGACGCCGTTCGTGAGAGCGGCAGCGCCCTCATCGTCGAGGGGTATTTCGACGTTGTCGCGGCGCAGGCCGCGGGTGTGGCCAATGTTGTGGCCAGCAGTGGAACTGCATTGAACCGGGAGCAGGTGCATCTGCTCAGCCGCTACGCCAGAAGTGTTGCGCTCTGCTTCGATGCCGATGATGCTGGAACTGCCGCCGCATCGCGGGCGGTCGATGTCGTGGCCGCTGAAGGTTTGGCGGCGCGGATTGTGGTCATGCCGCCGGGGTTCAAGGATCCCGATGAATTGGTGCGTCGCGATCCCGCGCGTTTTATTGAGGCTGTGGCGCAGGCACCGCCGGAATGGCAGGTGCTGCTCGATCGCGCCCTTGCAGATGGTGAAGGCGGTAGCGTCGAGTCTCGTCGCGGCGCCGCGGAGCGGGCAGTAGCGTTACTGACCCGGATTCCCGAGGCGGCTACACGCGATCTCTACATTCAGCAGGCGGCAAGCCGGCTGGGTCTGTCGCCCCGGTCGCTGCTCGCCGATGTCGGGCGCGCCAAACGGGAAGCGCCGCGCCGACCGGCCCGTGTCGTTGCGGTGGCACCCGAAGTCCCGGAGCACGAGGTGGCGGAAGATGCGGCCATCGCCATGCCGGAACCAAAGTCTTGGGAAAGACTCATTGCCGCAGCTGTGGTTTTGCGACCGGCGCTGGCGCGTACGCTGGTAGGCGAAATGGGGATGGGCGTGACTGAACTCGCGCACGAAGGGGTACGTCGTCTAGTCGAAGTCGCTCTCGAGCTGCCTGATGGCGCCAGCTTGCCGCTGCATTCGTTGGGTGCGGCGGAGCGCACCCTGGCATCACGGCTGTTGCTGGCGCCGCCGCCCGAATTGGACGAGGCGGGCGATCAAACCGCACTCACGCGCTCCCTCGCAGACGCTGTGTCGTGGGTGCGAGAGGCCGGCATACGCACTGAACTGGCCGCGGTCAAGCGCGATCTGCGTATTGCGCGCGATGCCGGACGGGAGGATGACGTAGCCAGATTGGCGGCACGTCTCGCGCAGCTCGCCGCAACCGTGCCTCGGTTGCGGCGCAGTGTTGATCAACCTTGAGGATCTCTAAGAGCGGGCTTTTCGATGCGCTGTGAGCCAGTCCACTTAGATGCGAGACAGTGGGCCGGAGCGGAGAGGCAGCTTGTGTTGGGGTCCACGAGCGAACTATCCAGGGCTTCTGGAGCGCTGCTGGAGGCATGGGCTTTCGCCTTCAGATCTCAC
>JACWAJ010000035.1 GCA_014874355.1 bacterium
CCCTCACCACGCCCTCGAACTCCTCACCCCGATGGAGTTCCTTGAAACTAACCCTCCAGAGTTCTTGACACAGGAGATAGCGGCATGCCAGGTGTAGCGCATCATCTGAACCCATTCAGTCCCTGATGGGCATCACGCCACGGTGGTACGATGGGTGTGCAGCGCCTTGTTCCGGCACCGTGGCCGGTGGGGAGGTTGAAGCACAGAGGGTAGGAGAAGGGAATACTGCGCGAATGATACGAATCGTCCTGGCATCCTCAAGTCCCCGCCGCCGTGAATTGCTGGCTCGTGTCGGTATCCGTTTCGCCGCCGTCGACACTCCAGCCGAGATGACGCCGCCGCCGGGAATGTCGGCGGATCTTGCGGTTCAACTCATCGCGAGGCACAAGGCCATAGTGGCGGCATCGCGATACCCAGATGACTGCTTCATCGTTGGTGCCGACACAGTTGTGGTTGGGCCTCATGGAGTCCTCGGTAAGCCGGTCACTCCCGAGCGTGCTCGGCAGTACCTTGGCGAACTGCGCGGCCGCCGGCACACCGTCCTGACGGGTATCTGTGTGGTCGCGACTCCGGCGGTTGCCGAGGTGTTGGGCGTCAGCCGCTCCGTGGTGACGATGCGGGACTTCTCGGACATCGACATGGATCGCTACATCGCCTCGGGAGAGCCTCTGGATAAAGCAGGGGGATATGCCGTTCAGGGTGGTGGTGGAGATCTGGTGGAGTCCGTGAGCGGGCGCGTAGACACTGTTGTGGGGCTCGATGTCCCGATGGTGCTCAAGCTGCTCGCCGAGGCCGGCTATCCCGATCCCCTTCCCAGTGCCACAGATATACCGCTGGTGCCAATGCGCGTGGTGCGTAGGCCGTTGACCCCCATGCGTGCGACACAACGCGCATAGCAGCCTGCTTGATCTGACAGAGTTGTTCCAGGGTCGTCTGCGTCATAGCTACAGCAAGCATCGGAGTGCCGCTGCTTGCCTCTCGATACTGGTCGCCACCATCTGCGTTGGTGCGCAGAGTGCGTGTGGTGCCGGCTCCAGCCAGCTCACAACCACCTTGTCTGCGATCAACTCGGGTTCTGTGAACCCAGGCGATTCTCCGACGTATGTCATCAAAATTGTGAACAAGGGTCCCGGTGTGGCCACAGGTGTTGCGGTTCGGGTCGGGTTGCCCGCCGAATTTACCTACAAGGCTACGACCGAAATTGGCGGCAATGGGCAGGTACGTACGCAGCCGTACGACGCCGCCGCCAGAAGCCGTGACCCTGAATGGGGATTGTGGAGCCTGCCTGCGCCTGCCACATCAGCTTCCGGCTCGGCGGTCTACGGTGAACTCAGCATCACATTTAGCGTCGATGCCGGGGGCGCGCCGGGCAACTACAAGATGACGGCCCACCCCTCGAGCGATTCGACGGAGTTAATTGCCGACGCGAAGCCACTTGACGTCACCATAGCGGCGGCACCGCACCTGTCCATGCAGATCTCGGCGACTCCGGGCACGATACGTCCCGGCAGCAACGTCACATATGTGGTGACGGTCACCAATGACGGTTCGGGGCCTGCCACGGCCGTCAACGTGCTGGTCACCCTGCCCGCCGCATTTGCGTGGACCGACACAGTTGGCATCTCAGGGAATTCATCCCGTTCCAATGCGGTCGATCCTCTCAAGCTGACATCCCTGGTTGACTACGGAGGGTTCACGGTGCCGGCACACAGCGATTCGGGCCCGGGGGTCCTCATGATTACGTTCCATGCGCACTGCCTTCCGGGCATGCCGGTGGGCAGCTACTCCGCGAGTGCTCAACTCACCGGGGCGTCCGGAGTCTCGGTCGTGGTTCGCAACACCGTACCGGTGAGCGTCGTTGCCTGAGTCAGGGGTGCCGCGTGTGATATGCTCCCATGCCGCGTCCGCAGATTACATTTCGGTGCCCGTGTGGGCCGTCGGCGGCGTGTTTCCTAGAATTTTCTGATCTATGTACGCCATTCTCAAGCACAGCGGGCATCAGTACCGCGTCGCCCCCGGTGATCGGCTTTTGGTCGATCGGCTTCCGGCCGACGTTGGCGCTACTGTCGAACTCGGACAGGTACTCTTCCTCAACGAATCCACCGAATCGGGCTCTGCCGGGGCGGTTGGGCCAAAGGACGCACGAGTAACCGCCGTAGTGGTCTCACACCGACGCGGACCCAAACTCAGGGTTTTCACCTACAAGGCCAAGAAACGCCGTCGTCGTACGCTTGGCTATCGCAGCGACCTGACCGAATTGCGCATCGAGGCCGTTCTCGGCGCTGCAGATAAGCCGTCTCGGGCGACCCGGTCTGCGAAGCCCGCTGTGGCTGCGGACGGGACGAAGGATTAGACATGGCTCACAAGAAGGGCGGCGGAAGTTCCAAGAACGGCCGCGACAGCAAATCCAAACGTTTAGGTGTCAAGCGACATGCTGGTGAGATCGTCTTGGGCGGCACCATCATTGTGCGTCAGCGAGGGACCAAGATCACCCCGGGTGAGAACATCGGGGTCGGTCGTGACCACACGCTTTTTGCGCTTCGCACCGGTCAGGTCGACTTCGACCGTTGGGGCAAGGATCGTACGCGGGCCAATGTCCGTGAACTGCCGGTGCTTGACCTTGCACAGGCCATTGCGATGGCGGGAGAGGTTGCTCCCGCCGAGTAACTTGGCGCTGCGGGTTTCGCCGGAATGTCCCGAGGTGAGCTGGTGAGCGACTTCCTCGACGAGGTGGCAATCTCGGTATTTGCGGGTCGGGGGGGGCGAGGTGCAGTCAGCTTCCGCCATGAGAAATACGTTCCCCTAGGTGGGCCCGATGGCGGTGACGGCGGTTGCGGAGGATCCATCATCCTCGTTGCCGACAGTGATGACACGACGCTCGGCGCCTTTCGCCAGCGGCGTCGTTTTGCCGCCGGTAACGGGGGCGATGGCGCAGGCTCCCAAAAGACTGGGCGCGATGCCGGTGACCTGAAGCTTTCGGTGCCATTGGGTACGGTGGTGCGCGATGCCGATAGCCAAGAGGTGCTTGCAGACCTCGACCTTCGTGGCGCTCGGATTGTCGTGGCTCAAGGTGGTCGTGGTGGCCGGGGCAACGTCCATTTCGCGTCGGCGGTGCACCAGGCCCCGCGCATTGGAGAACTCGGTGCCAAGGGGGAGGCCCGCCACCTCGAGCTGGAACTCAAACTCATCGCCGACATCGGTCTGGTGGGGCTGCCCAATGCAGGCAAGTCGACACTGCTTGCAGCGCTTACCGGTGCTCATCCGAAGGTTGCCGCCTATCCGTTTACGACGCTCCATCCCAACCTTGGCGTTGCCGAATTCGAGGATGGTCGCACCGTGGTCCTCGCCGATGTTCCAGGTCTCATCGAGGGTGCACATCACGGCGCCGGACTGGGCATCGACTTCCTCCGCCACCTGGAGCGGACTCGAGTGCTTATTCATATCGTTGATGCGTCCGCAGGCCCTGACGAAGTGCGTCGGGCGTTGCGAGATGTGGGGGCCGAGTTGCGTGCGTTCAGCGCGACGCTGGCGGCAAAACCCACGCTGGTCGCGTTCAACAAGCTCGACATTCCAGACGCCGTCACAACTGTGACTGAGTTGCGCGACGAGTGGCCCGACGCCCATGCCATCAGTGCCGTTACCGTCGAGGCGTGCCGGGAGCTTCTCTTAGCTGCGGCTGCCGAGGTATTTCGCGTTTGTGCGGCCGAGAAGGAAGCGCAGCCGGAGGCGCCGGCCGATGGCGGCGAGCGCCATCACGTCTACCGCTACTCGCCAAGGCGGCGTGAGGCGCCCGTGATCAGCCGCGATGGCGAGGCCTTTAGGGTCTCCCATGTTGGAATTGAGAAGATTGTCGACATAACCGACCTCGACAGCGAGGAGGCGGTGACGCGATTGCAGAACCTGATGCAACGAGTTGGGGTCGATGCCGCATTGGCGGCGGTAGGGTGTGTCGAAGGGGACACTGTACGAATCGGCGAAGCGGAATTCATCTACAGCGACGACGGAGTTCACGGGTGAGCCGGCAGCGAAGAATCGCGGTTATGGGTGGGACTTTCGATCCGGTCCATCTAGGCCATGTCAGCGTTCTCGAACAGGTCGTTCTGTTGCTCGGCGCCGATTCTGGGCGGCTGGTGCCGACCTATGAGCCGCCCCATCGCAGTGCTGCACGTGCACCGGTCGAACTACGTCTCGAGATGGCGCGTGCCGCCGTTGCAGACCATGCCCGTTTGGAGGTGGACGACATCGAAGCGGGACGGGCCGACAAGTCGTACACCTTCGACACTCTGATGCAGTGGCGGGCGCTCGATCCGGACGCGGAAACCTACCTGGTACTCGGAGCCGATGCCGCCCGGCTCATACCGGAATGGCATCGCTCGCAGGAGCTTCTCTCGGAAGGCCATTTCGTCCTCGTCAACCGAAGTGGTGTTGCGTGTCTCGATGTCGTCGAAGCACGCTCTCTGGGGTTCCTGCCCGACCGAACGAGGTTGCTCGAGGTGGTGTCCCCGGCGATCAACGCAACTTCGATTCGCGATCGTTTGAGGGCCCACCAATCCGTGGCCGGCATGGTCGATGCCCGGGTTCTGGCCATAATCGAGCGCGAGCAGCTGTATTCCAAGCCCAGCTCACACCCCGTGGCATAGGCATAAAGGATGCGAATGACGCCGACTGAACTTACCGAGCTGATTGCTAATGCGGCCGCCGACAAGAAGGCTCGCGAAATTGTCACCGTGGATATTCGGGACAAAACCACTCTCGCCGACTATTTCGTCATCTGTGAGGGGGACACCGACCGCCAGGTTCGTGCCATTGTCGACAATATCGAAGAGCGTTGCCGTGCATCCGGGGTACGTCCGTTGCATGTGGCGGGGCTTCGCGATGCGTCGTGGGCGTGTCTGGACTTCGACTCCGTGATTGCCCACGTCTTTCTTCCGGGTGAGCGCATTTTCTACGACATCGAAGGGTTGTGGAACTCGGTATCCGCTGAGGATTCCGTCTAGAACCGCTGTTACGCGAGAGGAGGTCCCGTCGCCGAGATGACATTGAGAGCGGCGAATCCGAGGGCGACGGCGCCAACCGCTATGACGCCTACCAGGGCTGTCTTCTCGTAGACACTCAGATCGCGACCGCCGACACGTCGCAGAGGTGGCAGCAAGAGTCCCACCAGGGCACCGACCAGGAATCCGCCCAGGTGTCCCGGCCAGGCGATGCCGGGGATGAGGAAGCTGTAGGCCAGGATGAACACGGTGTTGTATAGAGCGTTCTTGCGGATCGCCGCGGCCATTCCGGCGGGCAAGCCGTTGCCCTGCACCCGGCCCAGCACCAGTATCAGGCCGATGAATCCGCAAATTCCGCTTGATGAGCCCACAACACCGCCCGGCGCGTCGTACAGACCGATGCTGTTGAGCACCAGCACGAGTAGGCAGCCTCCGGCGGTACCCACGAGGAAAGTTCCGAGTAGCACCAACCGTCCGTAGATTTGCTCGATGAAGCGTCCGATCCACAGCATTGCCACCGAGTTGAGGATGACGTGAAGCGGAGAGAAGAAGTCGTGCAGAAAACCCGAGGCGATGAACCGCCACCACTCGTGGGGTTCCCCGGGGGCCGCGAAGAACCAGCCGAACGAGGCGGGATCGACCGCAAAAGAGACGTATCCGTTGCCGTAGTTCTGCTCGTGTGCAACGGCCTGCTGAAAAAGCCAAATCAGCACCCAGGATGCGATTAGGCTGTACGTGATGTAGGGGGTGGAAGAGAGGGCCGATCGTGCCGGCTGTACGTAACCCGTCTGGACCGTTTGACGCTCCGCCAGGTCGACCGCCGCCAGGGTGGGGGCGGTCGCACCATTACGGACGCTCTTGGCGTATGCCCTGAGCTGGCGGGCTCCGGGCAGGTTCTTGGCTCCGTCGAGAAGCTGAGCCGCGTCACCGTGATCGGAGTCGATACTGACAACGCTGATGTGGACGCGCTCGTCACCTACTTCCGGTGGGGCGAGTTGACCGCCCACAGGTGTCAGGGCTATGAGCAGGATGTCACACCGCTCGGCGGGTTGCATGGAGAGCCGCACGGTTCCCCACTGCGCCGCAGCGGTGACACGGCGCTCGATGTCGACCAGCGGCTCGAACTGGGACGGAGAGAAGAAACCGACGAAGGCGGACCGCGGACCGGTCCACATTCCGGCTCCGAGCGGGTAGTCACCCGCCAGAGGCCCGAGCCGGCTATCGGATTCGTGTGTCAGCCTAAGGCGACCCTGTGTCACGAGTGCCATGGCGATGGCCAGCGCGACCGGCGCCAGCTGCGGACGCGGGGAGGCAGAAAGGTCGGAATCCGTCATGGGGCGGACAACCCGAGGTAGCGGCATGTCGACGCTGGGTTGGGTATTCCGTAGTACCAGCATCTGGTCCTCGTGTCTAGGCCAGGTACGCCGTTGGCTGTGCCCGGGAGGAAGAAGTCCCCGTCATCGCCAGTGCCTTTCTCGATCACATCTGCGGGTTTGACATACCAGGCCGGTGGAACCCCGGCAAGCGCCGCGGACATGTACTTGTTCCAGATCGGTGCGGCGCCGGTTATTCCCGTAGAGCCCACGAGGTGACCGCAGTGGTCGTTAAGCGGCGTGGTTATGCCGTAGTAGGCGAGGTCCTGAGGGCTGAAGGGATCGTCAATGGTTTCGTCGCTGTAAAGGGCCTGGTGGTTCTGCATTGCCGCGGCCATGGCCGGGCGGTCTTCTGGTCGCAGGCACGAGGGTGTGGGATTGCCGACCCATACTGCAGTGACGATCTGTGGCGTCCAGCCGACCGTCCAGTTGTCGGTGAAGAACTGTGTCGTTCCGGTCTTGGCACTGACGCGGCGGTCGGGCAGTGTGAGATCGCCGTGGGCGGGGAACTCAGGCTGGCGGTTGCGGTCGTTGCTGGTGATCTCCGACAAGATGAAGGCCACATCGGCGGGAATCACCTGACGGGCCACGGCCACGGGGTCGTACGACCAGAGTGTTTTGCCGTTCAGTCCGTCAACGATCTTGGTGACCGGAGCCGGGTCGTGCTGCACACCCATGTTGGCGATGGTGGCGGCACCGTCGGCGAGGTCTAGCGAGGTGATGCCGAAGGTGAGCGCTCCCAGGGTCGCCGCGTAGTCGTAGGGTTTGGGGCGGTTGCACTGCGGATTGTTGCCGCTCGTGCAATAGGTCATCGACGAGAGCCCGGCGGCAATCTCGAGGTCGGTGACGTAGGGGATGCCGATCGCCACCTCGGTCTTTACTGCAGGTACGTTGAATGAGTTGCCGAGGCAGATCTTGAGATGACAGTAGCCGTGGTAGAGCATGTCGTAATTCACCGGGCTGTATGAGGTGCTGCCCGGACCGGGTGGGGTGAGCGTCACCGGGGCGTCGAGAATTGGCGTGGTCATCGTGAACTGGCGTGAGGCCAGTGCCGCGGCGTAGGTGAACAGCTTGATCGTGGACCCGGGCTGGCGCATGCGTATCGCCATGTTGAGCTGGCCGGTGCCAGGATCGTCGCGGTTCCAACTCCCCACCAGGGCCAGGACGCCACCTGTCGTTGGATCAAGCGATACCAGGGCGCCGTCATTGGCGTTCTTGTCGCGAATGGCGGTGATGCCGTCATGCACCGCGGCCACGGCGGCCTGCTGCTTGTTGGGGTCGAGCGTGGTGTAGATGTCCCAGCCGCCCGGCCGGATGTAGGCATCGCCGAACTTGGAGTTCAGGTAACCGTGTAGGTAGTTGACGAAGTCGGGGGCCCGGTTGATTTCGGATTCCGTCCAGGAGTGCGGTGTGAGTTTTTCGTTGTAGGCGGTGTCTGCCTGGCGTTGGGAAATGTCGCCATTGCTCACCATTGCCTGCAATACGGTGTGCTGGCGTTGCTTGGCCGCGGGATTGATTGTGGCGGTCGGCTCGTGGATGGTCGGGTTGTATAGGCTGGGTGACTGGGGAAGTCCTGCCAGGAGCGAGGACTCGGCCAGGTTCAAATCCTTGGCGTGCTTGTGGAAGTAGAGGTCGGCAGCTGTCTCGATACCGATCGCGAAGTTTCCATATGAGATGCGATTCAGATACATCTCCAAGATCTGATTCTTGGTGAACGACGCATCGATCTCGTTGCCGAGGATCAACTGCTTGATCTTGCGGTCGATGGACTTCTCCGATGGCAGGAAGCTGAGCTTGGCAAGCTGTTGAGTGATGGTCGAGGCGCCTTGAGTCTGTCCGCTGTGCCGCAGATCGTCGAAACCGGCCTTGGCGATGCGAGGCAGATCCCATGACGATTCGGCATAGAAGTGCCGGTCCTCGGTGTCGATGGTGGCGAGGATCACCCAACGCGACACGTTGGTGAGTGCCACATGCTCATGGCGTGCGTCGGGGTCGTGGAAGATGTACAGCAAACTGCCGTCGGCGGCATAAACGTGGGAGTCGAGAGCCGGCTCGGCTGCTGCCAGCGTCTGCGCGTCCGGTAGCTGGCTGAGATAGCTGTTGTATGCCGCCCAGACGACGACCAACCCGCCCATACCCAGCGAGGATAGAACCGCTGTCAGCAGGAGTAGCACGCGGGCGGTGCGGCGAAGCCGGCTGGTGTGCCGGCGCCGCGAGCGTTGACGCGCGGTGTGACGCCGTAGCCACAGAGTGCGCCTTCGCCGGCGGGCGGGCTCATCTCCCGCCGGATGCGGAGTGTCAGATTGATTCACAATTATCTAAAGGATGCAAGATGTCGGGCCAGTGGTGCTGGTGCTCTCTTGTGAACGGGGGCGTGGCGGCTGAGGTTACGGGCCCGGGCTGAGCGCGGCCATGATGTAGAGGATGGTCGCGAAGGCAAGGATGGCGCCGCCGATAATAATCAGCCCGATGCCTTCTTCGATCCAGAAGGGGCCGATGCGGCGGCGTCCGCGGTGACCCTCGTCTAGCGGCACTGTAGCCATGGAGTGACACAGTAGCACGTCATGTCCTGGCCCAAACCGACAAGGGACTATGGGGTCCCCACGGAATCGCTGAGATTCCGTGGGCCGGCGCGGAGTCGCGCCGAAAGTGGGGGTGACCCGACCGGCTCAGCCGGGCGGGATCAAAGGGGGCGGAATCTGTCCGCCCCCGATTAGAAGGACCGGGGTCCCCACGGAATCGCTGAGATTCCGTGGGCCGGTGGAGCGGAGGGGATTCGAACCCCTGACCTCTGCCGTGCGAGGGCAGCGCTCTCCCAGCTGAGCTACCGCCCCGAGTAAGGCACGCGAGGCTTAGGCGGAGTATAGGGCCTATCCCGGTGGCCACTCACGGCGGTTTGGTGCAGGGCACCATCATGCCGGGGCGGGCCACTCTCGACAGCTCTGAGATTCCCTTTTTGGGCAAACTCGTGGATGCCAGCACGGGAGGCGACCTCTTCAAGACGGAGATCTACTTCGTCTCGACACGCGAATTCCCCGATCTGCCCTTTGGCGGCATGGTCGACAATGTTCTCGACCCCGAATCCGGGATCGCCGTTGGCCTTCGGGTCTACGGCGAGTACTCGCTCAAGGTCGTCGAACCGCAATCTCTGATCCTCAACCTCGTCGGCACCCAGCAGTTGTTGAGCAACGACCAGATCACCGACTGGATGCGCGACTTACTCCTCAAGGTCTTTCGTACCGATGTGGTCGGCCATATCACCAAGGAGGCCTGGCCGATCCTGGGTATCGCTGCGCACAACGCGGAGATCGAGCAGGCGACAATCAGCACCGTCACCACTCACGTTCAGACCTACGGCGTGCAGATCGTTCGCATGGGCAACTTCACGATCTCGATCAAGGAAGAGGACGAGACCACGCTCAAGAACTTCCGCCGTGACATCTCCTACACCAAGCTGGCCGGAGGCTTCCAGCAGTACGCCGCGGGCGAGGCGATGCTGGGTGTTGGTCAAGGCGCGGCCCAAGGTGGTGGCGCGGTGATGCAACCGGCACTGTTGGGTGTTGGTCTCGGCATGGGTCAGAACATGGCCGCCATGCAGGGATCTGCAATGGCCGGTAGCGGTGCCGTGCAGGTTCGCTGCACCAGCTGCAACGCTCTCAACCCCGAGACGGCGAAATTCTGCGCTGGTTGTGGTACTGCGCTTGCGCTGCCCGCACCACAGGTCGCGTCAGGTGGCGTTTTCTGCTCTAGCTGCGGGATCCATAACCCGGCGGCGGCGCGTTTCTGCTCCGGCTGTGGCACGTCGCTGCAAGCGCCTTCGGCACCGGCCGAGGCACCTCCGGCCGTATCCAGCATTCCCGAAGGGGGCGAAACCTCGCCCCCGCCGCCTCCTGGCCAGAGCTGAACACGATGAGCGGCTGGCGGCAGAGATTCTTCGCATTCGTGGAATGCTACCCCCAGCTTGTGGTGGTGGCCGGACTTGTGGCGGTGGTGGCAGCCCTCTGTCTGCCGCTTGGCGCTGACGCTCGTGCCGGTGGGGGCAGTCACTCCGGCGGCGGCAGTTACTCCGGTGGTGGCAGCAGCGGTGGCTCGGGTGGTGGCTTCAGCAGTGGAGGCGGCGGTGCTCTGTTCTTCCTACCTTTTCTGTTCAGCGGCGGCGGCGTGGTCGGGATCATCGTTTTGGTTGGTGCGCTTTTCGTATTCAGCCGTATGAGCCGTCGTGGTGGCACGACCACGGCGTCAACCGGCATGGCCGAGTTGCCTCCTGGCGAGTACGGACCCATGGGGCAACCATTGGGCGCTGATGGACTTGGCGCCATTGCGGCCAACGATCCCGGTTTCAACGAGCAACAGTTCCTTGATCGCGGCCAGGCTGCGTTCTTCCTGCTCCAGCAGGCATGGATGGACCGCAATGTCGACGAAGGCCGCGCCTACATGACATCTGGTCTCTATCAGAGTTGGAACGCTCAGGTTGCAGCTATGACGGCAGCACACAAGAAGAATATCCTCGAGAACCTGTTCATCGAGGGTATGCACATAGTTCGTGCCACGCATGACGACAACTACGACACCATCACAGTGCGTGTCGATGCTCGTGCCACCGACTATGAGATCGACGATCAGACCGGCAAGAAGGTGTTCGGCGACAAGCGTGACGAATCGTTTACTGAGTACTGGACTTTCCAGCGCTCGGCGGGAGCCAGGACGCTTACGGGAGGCGGCGTCACCGAGAAGAAGTGTCCCAACTGTGGCGCTCCGCTGCAGGTCAACCAGAACGGCGAATGTCATTACTGCGATGCGCCCGTGACGAGCGGTAAGTTCGACTGGGTGCTCAGCAAGATCGACCAAGCCAACGAGTGGGCGTGAGGTGAAATGCCATGACTGACAATCCGCAGCCGCCGGATGCGAATTCCCCGTATACACCGGTGCGGCCAACCTCCGTGCCGCCGCCCACACCGGGAGGCTCCTATGGCCTCGACCCCAACGCGGTGGCAGGGATGTTCGGTGTTTCCGCGCCCAACAGCGACATGACTCCGGGTCGTGGCCGGCCAATGGTTGCGGGCCCGCCCAAATCGGTTAGGGGGCCGATCAAAGCTGGCGGATTCAATGTTGGCTTTGCAATCGCCTGGTTGGTGGGAGTGATCCTGCTGGTACTGGTCATGGTTTTCACTGTCAACCTGATCCGAAACGCTTTCGGAATCTAAGCGGCTCGGATTGGGGTAACCGATGGATGCGGCCACGATTGTTTCGCCGCTGGGTCCCTTCAGCGTCGTCGTCGATTCGGACACTGTGGTTGCCAGTGGCTGGACGCGAGATCCCGAGGCGCTGGTTACTCGACCATGAGGCTGCTGGATAGGCTCTAAGGGTGCGTCCTAGCTTCCCTCGCTCACAGCGACGATCTCGGCCGCGCCTTCGGCGTCAGGTTCGGCGGGCTCCAGGGTCTCGGTGTCCACCCAGCTCGGTTCTGATCCCTCCGTGGCGGTGTCCTCATCAGAGGAACCGGTCATGCTGATCGAACCGTTGAAACTGGCCCCGTCCTCGACAACGAGGCGGCCGACTCGGGCATTGCCGTGTAGGCTGCCCGACCCGCTGAGTAGAAGTCGCTTGCTGCTGACAATATCGCCTTTGACCTGGCCCCGAACATTGATGTTGCGGCCTTCGATCGAGGCGGCAACGGTGGCGTCGCTTTCGACCATGACGTCACCGGTTGCATGGAGATCGCCCTCGGCATTGCCGAACACATTGAGATCCCCGTCGATGTGGAGCGAGCCGATCAATTGGTCCTGGGGACCCAGGGTTACCACGTTGTGTTCCGACCGACTGCGTTCTCGCCCACTCATTGCCACATCCTCCGCTCTTGCCGAGCAGGCGTCAACGGATGTACGCCCGCGACGGGGTTAGTATCGTAACGCTTTGTCTGTCCCCGACGAGATTCCCGATGCCATGAGCCGGCGCTATGTCGCAGCCTTCTTCGATGAGCTGGCGCCCAGCTACGATGAGTGGGAGGGAGGTCTGCGCCGGCGTCTGGCGCAAGACCTCGTCGAGATGGCAAATCCGGCGCCGGGTGAGTCGTGTCTCGACATCGGGGCCGGCACGGGGCTGGTGGCCGAACTGCTTTCCAAGAGCGTGGGGGAGAGCGGTTACGTTGTCAGCATCGACATATCGGAACGGATGCTCGACGTAGCACGGCGGCGTGCTAGAGCCAACACGAGTTGCTTTGCCATGCCCATCGATGATGTCGTGTTTCGGGATGGGAGTTTCGACCTTGTCACCGTTGGACGTTCGCTGGCTTATCTCGTGTCCCCGCTGGGCGTCGTCGCAGAGGCTTCGCGTACCCTGAAACACGGTGGACGGCTCGCTCTCTTCTGCCGGCGTCGAAGTCTTTCTACACCGGCTGAACGGACCTTCTTCACGGTTCTGGGGCGCTTGGCGCCCCGGCATCCGATCCAGATCCCTACGCATGTTCCCGAGCAGTCCGATCTTGGTGAGCGTGCGGCTTTGAGTGGCCTGCTACGCGAGGCAGGGCTTGACGTCGCTCAGTTTGCCGACATGGTCACCGGTGGGCACGTTGCTGATACTCAGCAATGGAATCAGTTGATGATGGAGACCTGGCCGGCAGCTCACTTTCTGATCGGGGCACTTGGCACCGAGGCGCGTGCGGCTTTCGATGCCGAACTCGATGCCGAGATGCGGTTACTCGGGGATGACGCTTATCGCTACCACCACCCCTATCTCTTTGCGGTGGCGACGTCCGCCACCGCAAAGATGGCTCTATGACCTTCGGCACTGGCCATGGCAGGGTCCTGCGGGTAGGCTTCGAAGTGCCCACCTACTTGTGCGTTCCAGGGGGGATCTGCCGGCTCTTTGCGGAGGTACGGATGCAATGGGTCGAGTCCAGGCCAGGATCTCGCGCTTCCAGAACCGTGGCGCCGCGGGGAGGGCGCTTGCCGGATTGCTTGGTAAGTACGCGCGCAGCTCCGATGTCATCGTGATGGCGCTGCCGCGAGGTGGTGTTGTGGTGGGTGCCGAGGTGGCTCGGGCGCTGCATGTGGCTCTCGACGTGATAGGAGTACGCAAGATCGGCGCGCCGCGTCAGCCGGAGCTGGCAATTGGTGCGGTGGCGTCGGGTGGGGTGCGGGTCTGGAACCAGTCGCTTATTGACGGCTTGGATGTTGCTGTGTCGGTGCTGGACGAGGCGGCGCAGACGGCGGAAACCGAACTCGCACATAGAGAAATGCGATATCGCCATGGTCGTCCGTATCCGGAACTGCGCGATAGGCGTGTCATCGTCGTCGACGACGGCGTGGCCACGGGTGCCACGATGTCGGCCGCTATATCCGCCGTGGCCGCGATGCGGCCGCGGCGGATTGTCGCCGCCGTGCCGTTTGCCTCGCCGCGGGCGTGTATCGCGCTTGGCGAGGTGGCCGACGAGGTGGTGTGCCTTTGGCGCGACGATCAGTTGGTGGCGGTCAGCCAGGCGTATATGGACTTCGCGCAGGTCACCGACGGCGAGGTGATCACGCTGCTGGCGGAGGTATCGCAGCACGGCGACAGCGAATCGCGTGAGCGTTTGGACGCGGAAGTGCTGGATTCGGGTGGAGAGGAGACATGAACTCGTCGGGTGGTGAGGCGGTGGCGGAGCGGGCTGTGGTGGTGCCGTGCGACGGGGTTCACCTACCCGGTGACCTGTGGGCGGCGCCCGGTGTTCGCGGCGTCGTCCTCTTCGCGCATGGCAGTGGCAGCAGCCGTCACAGCCCGCGCAATCGCCATGTTGCCAAGGCACTTCAGCGGGCGGGGCTGGCGACACTGCTCATCGACTTGCTGACGGCCGAGGAGGTGAAACTGGATGACTTCGACGCCAGCTATCGCTTCAATGTCCCCCTGCTCGGCAGCCGTCTGGAGGCGGTCATAGACTGGCTGGGAAGGGAACCGTCGACATCGCGGCTGGCGGTCGGTTTGTTCGGGGCCAGCACCGGAGCCGCCGCGGCGCTGGTGGCCGCGGCATGCCAGGTGTAGCGCATCATCTGAACCCATTCACCTAATAGATCAGACCTGGCCACCAGGTCCCCAGCTAGGCCAGCAGGGTCCGGATTTCACTTGCGGACAACTCGGCGCGCTGCCGGGGGGGATGCCGTGTCCGTAAGGGCCGATGACCCACATGCCATAGACGCCCGACGTATCTATCTGGGGCTTGAGTTCCAGATACGCCCCGGGGTGCCCAGAGGTTCCCGGCGACTTGAGTGCCTTTCCTGAGGCACTGTAGATCACCAGATTGCCATCATTCTGCATTGCCAGGAAGTTGCCCGCACCGAAGGTCTTGCTGGCCCATATGGCGTGTCCGTTCTGGTAGACCACCAGGTTGCCATCCGTCTGCATTACAAGACGTAGAGATCCATCCTGGGACTCCAGGTAGTCACCCGGTTTCAGGGTGGAGCCGCCCGCAAGGATCGAACCGCGGTTGTGATTGGGAGGTGGTGGAGGCGCTGGAGGCGGTGGAGGTGCTGGAGGAGGGGGAGGAGGGGGAGCAATCGCTGTCAGGAAGAACGGCAGTGATTCGATCTGGTAGATGCCGAAGCGCGGTTGTTGCGGCGAAAAGTAGTGGATGATGTCG
>JACWAJ010000036.1 GCA_014874355.1 bacterium
CCGACTCACCGATCTCGGCGTCGGCTTCTCCGGTTCTCCCACGAGTACTGCAAGTACGCGTGGTGCGATCCTCGTGCGCCTCCTTGACCTCGGCGGCCGGTGCGGCACATCAGCGTCGCGTTACTGAGACAGGCTGCTAGTAGCGCGTCACCTTCATCGAGAAATCGAGCGCCGTGGCCGCATGGGTCAATGCGCCGGCACTGATGAAATCGGCACCTGCCAGCGCATAGGCTCTGGCGTTTTCCGGACGGACCCGGCCGGCCACCTCGACAACCGCACGACCGCGGATCAGATGCATCGCCTCGCGAACCTGGCCGGGCGCGAAATGGTCGAGAAGGATGCGCGTCGCCTTGTCAGTAAGTGCCTGATCCAGCTCGTGGAGGTTGCTGACTTCCACAACTACTTCGGAGTCCGGATAGGCCTTGCGCGCCGCACGCAACGATGGGCTGATGCCTCCGGAGAGGACGAGATGGTTGTCCTTGATGAGAATGGCGTCGTGAAGGCCCATGCGGTTGTTGAGGGCGCCACCCACCCGCGCGGCGTAGCGCTCGAGCCCGCGGAGACACGGAGTGGTCTTGCGCGTGTCAAGGATCTGGGCCTTGGTCCCATCCACCGCCTTGACGTAACGGGCCGTCATGGTCGCGACTCCGCTCAAGTGCTGAAGGAAGTTCAGCGCCACCCTCTCGGCCTTGAGCATGCCTCTCGCCAGCCCGAAGAGGCGGGCCACGATCTGCTCGTCCTGAACCTTCTCGCCGTCTTTGGCCTTGGCATCGAACTGGATGCGCTCGTCGACCAACTCAAACACCCTCTTGGCGACAGTCAGCCCGGCGACAACACCGTCCTGCAGGCAGATGATCTTGCCGCGACAGGTCATGTCAAGCGGAATGATGGCGTCAGTCGTGACGTCGCCGGTACCGACATCCTCGGCAAGAGCCGCAAGGATAATCGCATCCAGTTTCTCGGGTCCGAGAACTTCTACCCTGGAGTCAAGTGTGGCGGTCAAAATCGGACGTCTCCCCCTCGATACAGCGGTGACCCGGTGATCGGTCGGAACTGCTTACGCCCCAACCCCTCAGCCCAACGGATCGAGATCATTCTAGCAGTGCTGGCAAATTGAGTCTCAGCCGGGCCGGTTACACGGTGCGGCGGCGAGGACCTGACGACTTCTTCTTAGGCGTGGCCGGAGCCTCACTCTTCGTTCCGGGTTCGACCTCGGCAATGATGCGTTCCATCTCGGGGGCATCCATCGTCTCGATCTCGACTAGGCGGTCGGCCAGGGCGCGCAACACCGGCTCCCGATCTGACAGCAGCTTCCGGGCGCGCGAGAAAGCCTCGTCCACCAACCGGTGCACTTCTTTGTCGATCTCGCTGGCGACTTCTTCCGAGTAGTTGCGCTGCTCACCAAAGTCACGACCAAGGAAGACCATCTCACTGTGTTCGCCAAAAGCGCGAGGCCCGATCTTGTCGCTCATCCCCCACTCGGTGACCATCTTGCGCGCCAGGTTGGTCGCCCTGCGAATGTCGTCGGACGCACCTGTGGTGATGTTGTTCTCGCCCAGGATCAGATCCTCGGCACAGCGGCCGCCCAGCATCTGAGCGAGTTGATCGGTCAACTCGGCCCGGCTGGCCATGTAGCGGTCCTCCGAAGGCAAAGACAGAGTCATGCCCAACGCCATGCCACGGCTGACAATCGAGATCTTATGCACCGGGTCGGTGTGTTCCAGAGTCCGGCCGACAAGTGCATGCCCCATCTCGTGGAAGGCGGTGATCTCCTTCTCCTTGACCGACATCATCCGGCTGCGTCGCTCTGGACCGGCAACGACCCGCAAGATCGATTCTTCGAGATCGGGCATGGTGATGGTCTTGCGATTGCCCCTGGCCGTGAGGATGGCGGCCTCGTTGATGAGGTTGGACAGATCCGCACCGGAGAACCCCGACGTCTGCTTGGCGAGAACCTCGAGGTCCACCGACTTGTCGAGAGGCTTGTTTCTCGAATGCACCTCGAGAATGGCATGCCGGCCCCGAATGTCGGGACGGTCGAGCGTGACGTGGCGGTCGAAGCGGCCCGGCCGCAGCAAAGCAGGGTCAAGAACGTCGGGCCGGTTGGTGGCTGCGATGACGATGACGAAGGTGCTGGTGTCGAATCCGTCCATCTCGACCAGCAGTTGATTTAGGGTCTGCTCGCGCTCGTCGTGGCCGCCGCCGAGACCGGCACCACGCTGCCGTCCGACCGCATCGATCTCATCGACAAACACTATGCACGGCGAGTTCTTCTTGGCCTGATCGAACAGATCGCGAACCCGGCTGG
This sequence comes from bacterium, assembly GCA_014874355.1. Lineage (GTDB taxonomy): Bacteria > Chloroflexota > Dormibacteria > Aeolococcales > Aeolococcaceae > JACWAJ01. The sequence goes on from JACWAJ010000036.1 coordinate 2,309, forward strand.
CCCCCACACCGACGAACATCTCGACGAACTCCGAACCCGAGATGCTGTAGAAGGGCACACCCGCCTCACCGGCTACGGCTTTGCTGAGCAACGTCTTGCCAGTACCGGGCGGTCCAACGAGCAGGAGCCCCTTGGGAATCCGTGCCCCCACCGATGTGAACTTGTCAGGGAACTTGAGGAACTCCACGATCTCCCCCAGTTCGGTCTTGGCCTCGTCGATGCCCGCGACATCCACGAACGTGACCGTCGGCTTGTCCCCGGCAATCAGCCGCGCCCGGCTGCGCCCAAAAGACATCGCCTGATTGTTGCCGCTCTGCATCTGCCTCAAGATGAACCAGATGAAGAAGCCAAAGATGAGAATGAGGGGCAGGCTCTGCAAAAGGAAGTTCAAAAGAAAGTTTCCGCCCTGGCTATCGTTCTTGAAATTGTAGAAACCATTGTCGGCAAATACCTTGGTGACCTCGTCGCTCGAGGCGATGGCTGTCTCGTAGCGATTGTGCTCCGACGTCGCGTCGTACCACACAACCGACGTGGCATCTCCGGCAATCACCGCCGCGTGATCTGCGTCCTTGGCAATGGTCTGGTCAGGAGCGCCCTTGCCCGCGTGGTAGTTGGCAACCGCCTGGAAGAGCTGGCCCGTGCTGCGAGGCTGTGATGGCTGCAACGAAAACATGTGAAGCGAGCCGTACGCGATCGACGCGAAAACAGCGACCAACAGGAAATACGTCATATTGCGACGACGGCCACGCATGGCGGCAGTCTAGTGGATGCCAGCGGAAGTTCGGGACAGAGACGCCGGCGACCCTTGCATCTCAGTGAGAGAACGACGCTGGGCCTCCGCCAGAGCCACCAGGCGCCGGCGGACTGCAGGCATCACCGCGTCGAGAGCGGGCATCAACTCGTGGCGAATCCGGCTGCGCAGATAGCGAGGATCGGCATTCGAAGGGTCGTCCAGCGGGGTGAGTGCCAGTGCCGCACAATAGGCGATGGTTTGCCTGCGTGTAATACCGAGTAACGGTCGCGCCAGACGTCCGCACCGCGGCGCCATCGCCATTAGCGCCATCGGCGGCGCGCCGCAGAGCACCCGCATGAGCACCGTCTCGGCCTGATCGTCCGCAGTGTGCCCGACGGCAATGGCCGTGGCACCGATGCGATCGGCGACCGCGCCCAGAGCAGCGTAGCGGCCGCGCCGGGCGCGGTCCTGGGGCGAACCCCGGGCGGGCAGGGTGGCCCGCACCGATTCAAAGGCGACTTGGCGTGTTGCCGCAAGCTCCGCGACAACTGCGGCCTCGGCGTCCGAACCAGAGCGCAACCCGTGGTCGACATGCACACAGCAAAGCCGCCAGCACCGCGTAGGCGCAAGCCGGGCCAGGGCATCGAGCAGGGCGGTCGAGTCGGGCCCCCCGCTCACAGCCACGACCACGGTCTCGCCGGGTCGTAGGACACCACCGCCATCCACGGCACGCGCCACGTCACGCCGAAGACGAGCCACATCAGCCTGTCGCTCCCGCAGCGGCAGGGTTGACCGAGCCAGCAGAGGGAGGGACGGAGGCGTTGAATTCATCGTGGTGGCCGCACCTGGACTCGAACTGTGGGACATACCGATTATGCGCCGGGTGCTCTACCCATAAGGAAGCCAAGTGCTCCACGATGTGGCCGCACCTGGACTCGAACCAGGGACATACCGATTATGAGCCGGGTGCTCTACCACCTGAGCTATGCGGCCACCTCGTGGAGCCGAGGCGCACGCAGATGGTACGAAGTACCACCTGAGCTATGCGGCCGTCGTGAGACCCACGGCAATGCTTCCAAAGAGTGTGGTTGCGGCGGTTGGATTCGAACCAACGACCTTCGGGTTATGAGCCCGACGAGCTGCCACTGCTCCACGCCGCCCCTAAAGGATAGCGCACCCCGCTAGTGCCCCGGCGCGGATGTCGGCACAGTGAAGATTCGAGGGGTGGGAGCCGCCGAGGCCGAGGCTGACGCCTGCGGTGCCGGGACCGGTGTGGCTGCATTGGGTGACGCCGAATATGCCGGCAGATTGGCGTTAACGCCGCCACCGGCAGGCAGTGGCGTAGTCCCCGGCGTGACCAGGACGTACACCTTCTCACCCGGCTTGACATAGCCGATCTTCCGCGCCTGTTCCTCAAGCCAGGCCGGATTCTGTGCCTGCGCTATCTCGTTGCTGGCGTCGGCAATACGCTGCCGCAAGGCCGCGTTGCTCACCGCCAAACGCTGACCGGTGGCATCGATGTCACGGCCCTTGGCCGCCTGACCGTACACGGTGAACGCGACCCAGCCGCAAAGCAGCGCCAAACCGACCGCAATGAAGCGGCGAAGGATGAGCGGTCGATTGGCTGCCCCGGCAAAGGGGCTGTACCGGCGGATGATTCAGTCCTCGGATGTGACGTAAGTTGAGACGGGACGGAAACGCAGCGTAAGGATGGCAGCTGTTGCTGATTCTGGCAAGTGTACTATCAAGCAATGCCTGCCTCCCGCAAACCCAAGCAGCCCTCCGAGGAAGCTCCCATGACCAACACCAAAGGCACTGACTCGCCCGCCCGCGACACGCTACCGATTGCTCCGGCAGGAAACTCGCTGATCGATGCCTTTCCTGCTGACGCGTTTCGTATCACGAAACTGGTCAAGCGGGTGGGCACCGGCAAGGTCGAGTTCCGCTCCGACGCCGCCAGTGGAATCGTCCTGTCTCTGGACGGAGATGTCATCTGCGCGATCTACGTCGCACCCGGGAAGCGCCTTGAGGGCAAGGAGGCGATCAACAAGATCGTGCTGCTCGAGGACGAACCCACTGCAACGCTGTCGGTTTCGACTCTGGACGACGTCGTTGTCCGCGTGCTGCCGTTCATGTGGTCCAACGACCCGCAGCACACGATGAAGCTCAGCTGGATCGGCGAGTTCGCCGAGGTTCTCTCGGACATCGGCGGCGACGGCCAGGTGGCCGTTCACCTCACCACGCCGGAGCGCAACGCGACCGCGATCTTCTCCAACGGCGAGTGCCAGCTCGCCTTCACAGACGACTCCCCCGAGCCTGTAGAAATGGCCTTGCTGAACGACCTCGCGGCACCCAAGAAGGGCGTGCTGCGGGTATGGATTCTCCCCCCCACCCATGTCTCCCGTCCCATCGCAGTGGAGCCGGCTGGACCCGCGACACGGCCGGACAGGTCCGCCCAAAGGCGGACGCAGCCTCTCGCCGCTTCGGCGGCGCACGCAATTCCGGCAGCCCCTGCCACCCCCGCCCTACCTGCCTTCCCGGCCCTACCGGCAACCACGGCAGCCCCGGCTCCGATCAGCCATGCCTTGGCGGGCAGTTCCGACGGCGCGCCTGTCTCCGAACACATGGGAACCTTGGTGGCGATCGCACTCCAGTACATCAAGGTCCGTCCCGACGTAGTGATCACGATGTTGCAGGACTGTGCCGGCAACGACGAGACCATCGACGACGCCATCAACCGCCTGCACGACCTGCCCTTGCGCGGCGCCACCCCAACTCACAAGGCGCAACTGGCACGAGCCTGGCGATCCGCGGCTGCGGGTCAGTAGCCCGGCTGCTGTCACCGGCCTCAGCGTTGCGAGACCTGGGATGAACGAATCGCGAGCGGTTGTCATCGACGACGATCTCTTCCTGGCCCATACCAGTCCCGGACATCCCGAGTCCCGACTTCCGCAAATAGGTGACTAAAAGCTCTGGGAGTTGATGCCCGGTGCTCGGAGTACGTCGAAGATGCTCTCCATGGCTGGGAGATAGAGGGGTGGGGCGGTGTACGACTTGCCTTTGAGGTCTGAACCGCCCCGGGTTTGATGGAGACTCTTTTCTTCTTTCCTATGTGTGCGCAGTATAGCAGATGTGTATAGGGCTTTCAGGTACCCGCATTCCCTCAGCCAAAATCTGACTTTCGGTTCGATGTCCCGTAAGCAAGAAAGAGGACGGCGCACTGCTCGACGCCAGCCTAGCTCACGACGTACATGAGCACCCAAAATACGGTGGCCAGCAAGAACGTCCCCCCGATTCCAAGAAGGACCACGGCACTTTTGCCTAGTCCACGGGGCCGGCGACTCATCAGCACCACGGAGTCGGCGAACTTGTCGTGCAGCCCCTGCTTCCTCGAATCGAACGCGACCACAAGGAACGAAATGGTGGGCAGCAAGCCGAGCATGCCCAAAACGGGCACCGTCGAAAGCAGGTTCGGTAGCCAGAAGACCAGAGAGCGCTTGACCGCCTGCTCTACCTGCATCGGCTGCCCGGTTTGTTGCGCCACGCATTCGATCCCCACCGCGCGCATGCCCAGCGTCTGACCCGTCCGCGTCCACATCACGACCATGTAGACGCCAACCAAAGCAGCCGCCGCCAGGGTGATCGGGATCTCCGCATAGAGAGGTACGCCACCCTGCCGGCCTGTCGTCAGGAGGTTGTGGAAATACGGGCCGAGTACCAGTGCTTGGAGCGGCAGGATCGGCAGCATGAGAAGCAGGGAGTCGAGCAGGTAGGCCCAGAAGCGAAGACCAAAGAAAGCGTACGTTGGCCCGACGCTCTGGGCGGCAAGGGGAACCCATTGCTGGCCGTCCCACCAGAACTGGCCGTCGGGGGAATACAGGGGAGCTGGCACCACCCGGCGAGTATACGGACCGGATGCTCTAAATCCTCGCTTTATGTGGCTTCATACCAGCCAACCTCTGCCACGCCAACTCAACTGAGCCAGTCCACTTAGATGCGAGACAGTGGGCCGGAGCGGTTGCGGGACGGATCGGATTCATCCCTCTCCCGTCAACGCGTTCAAGGTCGCCACAACGTCTGCCAATGGCAACATCAAAGTTCTC